>NZ_JCACKG010000150.1:0-5909 GCF_059505265.1 Myxacorys chilensis
TAGTACAAGGTGACACTCCTACTCTATCTTATATTTAATTGCACCTCTCTACTTATGGAACGTAGAGTTACCTACACCAACGCCATTCTCACCGACTACTTCTAGGGTCAATTCCCCCCTATGACCCGAACTACCTAGATCAGACCACACGTAGTTTCTACCTTTAGTTGGGGCGACAAACTTCACGTTACCGACTCGCGCAATAATTGGTTTGCAGGTTTTAATCGGCTTCACGATCTGCTGCTCGTAATATCCGAATTCTTTGTTTGCCCACTGTTGCCGGACTTCAGCAGAGGCAGTTTCGCCAGGAAAACCGTTGTTAGCGATCGCAACGATGACAAGCGCGATCGTCACGGGAACCAGCGATCGCAGTAGAGACCGAATTGAATGAGCGCTAGACCTGGTTACTTCAAATTGGCAGGCAATCCAAAGTCCTGTAAGCGAGAGCAGCACCACAAGAGGTAGACTCAGCGATGGCAGAAAGAGCCAATCTTGCCAGTCGACTAAGCGCGATCGCGCTGGATGAAAAAGACGAATGTATCTACATACACCACCAATTACCCAACCCGGCAAGCAACCCAAGACCAAAAATGACGGCTCAATTTCCAACTCTCGTCTTGATGTTTGCCGAATTCTCAGAGCCGTTATGTAGACGCCCAGCAGAAAGAGCGCAAACGCGATCGTTGCATAGACCCCAAACCATTCACCGATGCTCGCATCCCGGTAGTTAAGAATACCTGTCAGCACGAAAACGGTAATGCCAACGAAAACAGCTAAAAATCCCCCTAACATTGTCTGTAGCGCAATTGCATTATTTCTCACGACTGGCTCCCGAAGCGAACATACGCTGTTAATACAGCCATATTTCAACGTTCTACGGAACTCAACGTCTATTCCACTAGATAGCGTCATCCCAATAGATAATGTGTGAATTGATTCCTTAACAAGCTGTACTTCCAACGTGACAAATTACGCGCTCGTCCACGAATGGCTCACCCCAAAAGCAACAGGCGGATCAGAACTCGTTGTCCAAGAAATTCTCAAGCATATTGATGCTGATCTTTACGCCCTCATCGATTTCGAGTCCACCAATCCCGAAAGCTATCTCTACGGGCGCAACATCGGCACAACCTTCTTACAGCAGTTTCCCTTCGCCAGAAACGGCGTTCAGAAATATTTACCCTTCCTGCCCCTTGCGATCGAGCAACTCGATTTGCGCCAGTACGACATCATTCTCTCGTCTTCCCACGCCGTCGCCAAAGGCATCTTAACCTCGCCCAATCAGATGCACGTCTGCTATTGTCATGCGCCGATGCGTTACGCCTGGGACATGACGTTTGAGTATCTTCGTAGCAGTCGCGCCGGACAGGGCATTCCAGGAGTATTCACTCGCTATTTGCTACATCGGTTGCGTCAGTGGGATGCACTATCTGCCCATCGAGTCGATTACTTTATTGCCAATTCTAAAAATACAGCCCGTCGAATTTGGCGATGTTACAGGCGTCCAGCCGAAGTGATTTATCCTCCCGTCGCGGTCGATCGCTTCCCCTTTCAAGCCCAAAAACAGGACTTTTATGTTACCGTTTCCCGCCTTGTTAGCTATAAAAAAATATCGTTAATTGTTCAAGCATTCAATCAACTCGGTCGTCCCCTAGTGGTCATTGGAAGTGGCGCTGAATTAAAGCACATTCAAAGCATTGCAAAATCCAATATTCAAGTTTTAGGCTGGCAACCCGATGCCGTTGTCGATCGCTACTTATCTCAAGCTAAAGCCTTCGTCTATGCCGCCTACGAAGATTTTGGCATCGCCCCTGTCGAAGCCCAAGCCTGCGGAACGCCCGTGATTGCCTATGGAGCGGGAGGCACACTTGAGACGGTCAAAGATATTCGTCAACACGGTGTGAACGGCACCGGAATTTTATTTTCAGAACAAACGGAACAGTGCATCGTTGAAGCCGTCAAGACGTTCGAGGACTGTCAGCAGAAAATAGTTGCAGAAGAGGCGCGATCTCACGCTCAAACCTTTCACCCAACGATCTTCAAACAGCGCTATCTGACCTTTTTAGACCAAGCCTATCAGGAATTCCAATCGAACCTGGCGTAGCTGAAACTATACCTAGCGTCGCTGAAACCACAAAGTAGCTCAGAATTTTTCTAACGATTCTTGAAAATTTTGGTTTTATTGAGCAAAATTGCCCATCAAATTGGGAGCAAATGTGTCTGTAATCAGTCTATGGCTTTATGATCAGGACTGTGTGTGTGGTGTGGAAGTGTAAGGAGTAAGATGACTGCCGAAAGCCAACTCATTTCTGGCAAGGTGATTCGGGCATTTGTCAGACGCAGCGTGAGACCGTTGATTCTAGAAGCTCTAGACAGCCAGGTTCTCAAACGCTTGTTTGACATTTTCTTTTCATTAACAGTATTAGTTCTGTTTTCCCCGGTTTACCTGCTAATCGCATTGCTGATTGTCCTGAGTTCATCAGGCTCCATTTTTTACGTTCAAGAACGAGTTGGAAAGAACTACAAGCGGTTTGGGTGCATCAAATTTAGGACGATGGTTCCCAATGCAGATGAAATGCTGCTGGAAATGCTGCGAACCTCGCCTCATCTGCGCCAAGAATTTGAAGCCAACTTCAAGCTAAAATATGACCCCCGAATCACTTGGATTGGTCATCTACTAAGAATTACGAGCTTAGATGAGTTTCCCCAGTTCTGGAACGTACTGATGGGTGATATGAGCGTTGTTGGTCCTCGACCGTTGGTCGTTGAGGAATTGCCGAAATACGGAACTCATATCGATGCTATTCTGACGATTCGCCCCGGTATTACTGGATTGTGGCAAGTCTCAGGTCGAAATGACATTCCCTACCCGCAGCGCGTCAGAATTGATTTGTACTACGCCAACTTCAGAACCTTTTGGTTAGATTTGTGGATCATCATCAAGACAATTGGTGTTGTCGTTTTTCCAAAAGACAACGGCGCGTATTAAAATTCACAGATCTAATTCGCGGATCTTTGAAGATCAAATTCAATACTTTGACTAAAGTGCGGAGTAAGTTGAACTGCAACTAGCGTAAGCGTAACTCCGCCGCAAACGCTTTGCAAACCTCGAAGGGTTTCTCAATTCAACTCTAGAGTCTGTAGAATTGCGCTTCGTAACCTGGAGGGCTTCTGATAAGCAATCAGAAGCCCTTTCGCGCTTTAAATTCTTCAAGTAATCCGGATCATTATAGAAAGAGATGAAACTATTAATCGTATACAAGTTATTCAGAGTTTAATGTGGTGCGATCTGCTTTAGCCGCCATTTTCAGAAAACCGATCGTAGGGTAGCCACTTAGCACTCTATAGATCTAGTTAAAGTGGCTAAAGCGTCTTTACACAGGGTTTAAGTAGTTCACGCTGGCTTGATGTTAATAACATATCTACCCGTGGGATTACTAGGTACAGAACTTTCAAGGTAGATTAGCGTAACATAAAGCGAAAATATGGTTTGTTATCGCTCTACTGCTAGCGATCGGACTTTTTGTGTAGTTGCAGGTGAGGAAAATTAAAGCATGACGCAGCGTAAACGAGCGCTATTAACAGGTATCACGGGTCAAGATGGCTCTTACTTGAGTGAGTTACTGCTTGAAAAAGGCTATGAAGTTCATGGCATCATTCGCAGAACTTCGACATTTAATACAGATCGGATCGATCACATCTACCAAGATCCTCACATTGAAGGAGCTAAGCTGTTTCTTCACTACGGCGATCTTACTGATGGAACGACGCTAGGGCGGATTTTAGAAGAAGTCCAGCCGACCGAACTCTATAACTTAGGTGCCCAGTCTCACGTTCGCGTTAGTTTCGATGCACCAGAATACACGGCAGATGCCGTCGGCATGGGTGCATTGCGCCTATTAGAAGCAATCCGTGACTATCAGCACCGCACGGGTAACGAAGTCCGCTATTACCAAGCTGGCTCTTCTGAGATGTACGGAAAAGTGATGGAAGTTCCGCAAACGGAAACCACACCGTTCTATCCTCGCAGTCCTTATGCTTGCGCGAAGATGTTTGCTCACTGGCAAACCGTGAATTATCGGGAATCGTACGACTTGTTTGCCAGTAATGGCATTCTGTTTAACCACGAATCCCCCAGACGCGGTGAAACCTTTGTTACGCGCAAAATCACTCGTGCAGTGGCTCAGATTGTCGCTGGGCGTCAAAAGAAGCTGTACATGGGCAACTTGGATGCTAAGCGGGACTGGGGCTACGCGAAAGACTATGTTCGAGCGATGTGGCTGATGTTGCAGCAAGATCAAGCGGACGACTACGTAGTGGCAACCGGCGAAACCCACTCTGTGCAAGAGTTTCTCACTCTTGCGTTTGGACGGGTCAACCTCGACTGGCAAGACTATGTTGAGTTCGATGAGCGTTATTTGCGTCCCACAGAAGTCGATTTGCTGATTGGCGATCCGGCGAAAGCTAAGCAAAAACTGGGCTGGGAGCCATCTGTCACGTTTGAAGAGCTAGTGCATCTGATGGTCGATGCAGACCTTAGAGCGTTAGGACTAGAGACTTTACCGAGCGCCAATGGCAACCATAGCACTGACTATGCCACCGTTCGACAGAGTCTAGCAGGCATCTCTTTCTAAACTGTTCTTTTGTAATCAGTAAGCAAATTCAAACCATGACCTCCACATCGTTAGATTTGGGTAACAAACGTATTCTTGTGACTGGTGGAGCAGGCTTTTTGGGTCGCCAAGTGGTGAGTCAGCTTTGCCAGGAGGGAGCTGACCCTGAAAAGATCACTGTTCCGCGATCGCAAGAGTTCGATCTCACGAAGCTAGAAAACTGTCAGCGTGCTGTCGATCAGCAAGATGTTGTCGTTCACCTGGCAGCACACGTTGGAGGCATCGGTTTGAATCGGGAAAAACCCGCCGAATTGTTTTACGACAATTTGATGATGGGAACCCAGCTGATTCACTCAGCGATGCAAGCTGGCGTCCAAAAGTTCATCTGTGTCGGCACAATTTGCGCCTATCCAAAGTTCACGCCTGTGCCGTTCAAGGAAGACGATCTGTGGAATGGCTATCCAGAAGAGACAAATGCGCCCTATGGCGTTGCCAAAAAAGCTCTGCTGGTGCAACTCCAAGCGTACCGTCAGCAGTATGGATTTGACGGCATTTATCTGCTGCCAGTCAATCTCTACGGCCCGGAAGACAACTTTGATCCGCGTAGCTCTCATGTGATTCCAGCGTTAATTCGCAAAGTCCATGAAGCTCAGCAACGGGGAGAAACCCAACTTCCGGTTTGGGGAGATGGTAGCCCAACTCGCGAATTCCTTTATTCGCAAGATGCGGCCCGGGGAATTGTGATGGCAGCGCAGCACTACAGCGATGCTGAACCTGTCAACTTAGGAACGGGATATGAGATCTCAATTCGAGATTTGATCACTTTAATTTGCGACTTAATGGAGTTTAAGGGCGAAATTGTCTGGCAAACCGATCAGCCCAATGGGCAACCGCGTCGTTGTCTTGACACCAATCGAGCCAAAGAAGCGTTTGGCTTCACAGCTCAAGTTGGGTTTGAGGAAGGATTGAAGAATACGATCGCGTGGTATCGCCAGAACGCTCAGTAATCGTAAATCTCATTATCGTGGTTTCGTTGACGGAGACGCTTCAATGAAGCGTCTCTTTTCGCGTTGAGCATTTTGTGGTCGTGTTCTAGACGTGTGGATTTTGCGATACTGGAGGAGTGTGGTTTCAGCAAGGATAACTCTGATGGTTCTCGAACCCGTTCTTTGCCCGAGTTGCAGCAGTGAAGATGTGGTCAAACACGGGCAATCACAAGCAGGAAGGCAGCGATACAAATGTCGGGTCGTGTTCTAGACGTGTGGATTTTGCGATACTGGAGGAGTGTGGTTTCAG
>NZ_JCACKG010000151.1:0-5856 GCF_059505265.1 Myxacorys chilensis
CGAGGTGCGCCGGGTCGTGCTGGCGGCACGGCGCTACGAGCTCGCCACGCGCGCCCACGGGCGGCGCAACGGAGCGCTCGGCCATGTCGCCCTGGAGCTCCTGGAGCTCCTGGGCAACCTGGTCAGCTTCAAGACCGGGCGGCTGGAGCCCTCGGTGGCCTTCCTCATGGACCGGCTGAAACGCTCGCGGGATGCCGTGGTGCGGGCGCTCCAGGCGCTGCGGACCCACGGCTTCCTCGACTGGCTGCGCCGCTACGAGCCCACGGGCTGCGAGGGACGCGGGCCGCAGGTGCGGCAGGTGTCGAACGCCTACCGGCTGGTGCTGCCGCCTCGGGCGGCGCGACTCCTAGGTGTCCAGGCCGAGGCGGTGCCCCTGCCCGACGATCTCGCCCAGGAGCTCGAGGCGCGCCGGCAGGAGCTCGCGGCGCTGAAGGCAGCCTTGCCTCTGGACGAGCTCGCCGCCCTCGAGGTGGACGACGGACCCTTGGGGCGCTTGCTCGCAGAGCTTGGGCGCCTGGTGCAGGAACGCGAGTCCGGCCGGCAGACAGAATCCCAGACTAAGGCTCTTCCCCTGTGAGCGTCGCGCCCGGGGCGGGCGCCAAAGAGGCTGAGAAGCGACAGAGCGGGCGGCACGCGTCCTGCCAAGCCGGAGAAGGCTTGCTTGAAGCTAACCGTATCAGGAAACGTGTCTGACACGGCACGTTAGCGTGTCGTGAACTGTTCAGTAACGGCCAGAAAGGCTCCTGAAACGCTATGGAGTACAGCCTGACGGAAGCAGCCTACGCCACAGGTCTCAGCCGACCGACGATCTTCAGGGCCATAAAGAACGGGAAGCTGTCTGCGCGACGCCTAGACGATAAGAGCTACAGGATTGACGCCTCAGAACTGGTCCGAGTCTATCCCCTCGTTTCAAAGAAACAGGACGATGCACCGTCCCGAAACGCCATGAGACAGGCTGAAACGGATGTAACGCCAGGAGCTTCGGAGACGGAACTCGCGCTACTACGGCTTAAGGTTCAGATGCTCGAAGAGCAGATGGCACAGGAGAGGGAGCTCAGGGGGCAGGAGCGCAACGCGCAGGACCGCGAGCGGGAGACGTTTCGTGAAACGGTTGATGACCTGCGGAAGCGACTGGATGATGAGCAGTCAGAGCGCCGGATCCTGCAGCGCCTACTCATGCCGCCAGCCGCCACGGAGAGGCCCCAGGAGCGGCCTTCCAGAGTTTCGGCCGTGGTGGAGCCGCCCCGAAGCCAGAGGGGCTTCCTGGGCCGTCTATTGGGCCGGTAGCGGCCTTCCCCCGTCCAGGGAGGACCAGCACCGCCCCAGAGCGTCCCGGCTAGGTCTCCGCTGCGCTCCGACCTGGCCTAGCGGCATCGCCCTAAGACCGCCTCACGAGCTCGGCGGAAGCCCCGGACCTGACGGTTCCGGGGCAAGGTCCCTCCGATCGAGGCCCGCCTGCCGAACGACGCCAGGGCGCGAGCGCCCGGCCTCGAAACGCAACCCGAGAGCGGAACCGCCTGCGCCGAACTCCGACAGCCGAAGGGCCATCGCACGAGCTTCCGAAGGGGGCACGAGAAGCCAAGGACGCAGACGAGGGAAAGCCGGCAGGGCCGGCACGGGGCAGAGCGTCCCGCTGTGCGAGAGGACGCGCCCCGATCTCGGCAGGCCGAGCCTCTGAGGGACCAAAGTAACGTGACACCGGCCCATGGGCGCCACTCCGACTCGCAGGCGGCGCCCGGGGGTCGGTGTCACTAAATGCATGAGTCTACGAGAAGCGCGCACGCGCGCGCGAGTATAGCTACACGCGCGCGCAACAGGGGCCGAGCCCCCGCACCCCCGAGAGCTCCCCCCGGCTAGGTCTCCGCTGCGCTCCGACCTGGCCTGCCGGCAGAGCCGAGGCCGAGGCCGAGGGAAGAAAGACCCCTCGCCGGGGAGGCAGTCCTTCCGATGCGCGCATCGGAAGAACAGCCCAGGAGGGTCGGGCGCTCCGGAGGCCTCAAGCGGTGTCCTCTCGGCCCTCTGGGCCGCTGCGGGACCGCTCGACCGCTCTCCTCCACGCCGGAGCTGATTCCCGCATCAATGGGGGGTCGAATGGGGGGACAGAGCGTCACCCTCTCCAGGATCACCTTACAGGGCAACCACTTGCGCCACGACTATGGCGGAGGCTCCCTCCGCCGAACCACATCGGACAGCCTCGCGGTCCAAGTCGACAGGGACGCTATGACCTCCTGTGGTGCTCTGGAAGGATACCATGAATGCGTGTATCCGTGACCAACAGAGCCAGCGCTTGAAGGCGTCTGGCAACTAAGGAAACCAGATCTACGGTCGGATAGTATTGGCTTGGCCCTTGTAGCTTGGGTAAGGAGTTCTGCTGGATGAAGGAGGACGATCGTGCCCTGGCGAGGATGATCGCAATCGCGGGTGTTACCGGCGTTCTCCTGTGGGGCCTCATTGGCTGGTGGCTAGTGTCCTAGTTGCCGAGGGGAGGCACCATGAGCGGTGTTGGTGTCCCTGTTTTTGCGAGCCGTAGATGCTCAAGGGCGGGCGCTATCCACCCTCGTGTCCACCTTCACACTGCGAGAACAGGGCGGAGAGCCCGTCCGCCGAGCCTATAGATTGGACTCTATAGAACATGCTGGTTCTGCGGAGCAGAAGCATAACCCGGCACGGCGCAAGACGAGAGGGACACCAAAGCCCAGAAACGCAGAAGCCCGCCAGGGGCGGGCCTCCACACCGGCCGGAGCCAGGAGCTGACTGCTTGGTAATTCAGCATCTCATGAGCAGTTCAACCAATGCAGGCGTGACCGAAACTGTGCAGCTAGGGCCAAGCTGCCCGGCTAAAGGATGAAGTCTTCGCTGGACAGCACGTTCAGGTTCAGCATGCGGATTTCCATGTCGGCCTTTGCATCGCCATTAACGTCGGCTCCGACGATAATATCCGCACCCACACCAGTGTACCAAACCGAGAAACTCGCTGCCTTGGTGCCGCTGAAGCCGAATGCCTGATCGCCAGCAAGATTGGACTGAGCATCGATCAAGCTCAGATCGAGCTTGTCGATGGAGGATACGAACTCTTTGACCACATCGCGATTCGACTTCACCCCAGAGTCGGACAGCGACCTGAAGACAAACCGGTCCATTACCGTGTCCACGCCGCCTTGAAGGGTGTCGCGGCCAGCTCCGCCCTCCAGAACGTCACTCCCCCCGCGGCCGTTGAGCATGTCGTTGCCCCCGTTGCCCTTCAGCACATTGGCCTTGCTGTCGCCCAAGAAGCGGTCGGCACCGTTACCGCCGCTGACGTTCTCGATGCCGGTGATGCGGTCGGATCCATGCCCGGTGAGCTGAGTATTGGTGGTGGCCAGGTTCACCCGGCCACCCACGGATCCGTTCACCGAAATCCAGTCGATCCCGTCACCGCCATCGATAATGTCGTTGCCGCCATCCAGAACAAAGGTGTCCGCGCCGGCTCCTCCAGTGAGCCGGTCGTCACCCGTTCCGCCAACGAGGGTGTCGTCGCCCATGCCACCAGAGAGATTGTCATTGCCACCCCGCCCATCGAGGACATCGTTCCCGCTGCTGCCCACGAGGCTGTTTGTGAGATCATTGCCAAACAAGGTGTCCGAGCCAGCCCCACCTGAGGCATGCTCAATGTTGCGCAGGGTGTCCGTGCCATAGCCGGTGTTCTGGCCGGTGGTGGAGGCCAGATCGATCCGGGCGGATTGGGAGCCGTCGACACGAACCCAGTCCCGAGCCCCAGAGCCGCCATCCAGGACATCGTTCCCAGCATCGAGCACAAGCGTGTCGCTCGCCCCGCCGCCGAGAAGCGTGTCATTGCCTCCATGGCCGATGAGTGTCTCGTTGTACTCGGTTCCGGTGAGCAGGTTGTTTCCGCCATCGCCTTCGAGCAAGAGATCGACGCTAGGGTCGAACTGCCCCAGATCGCCCGGGCGAACATCGATCTTGTCGAGACGAGCCACGAGGGGCGTCCCATCGAAGTCCCATTCACCGGTCCAGCTCACCAGGCGATTGTCGGCGCTCCAAAGGCTGGTGAAGCTTCGCATCGGCCCTGTGCGCCAGAATCCACCCGGCATGTCATCGGGCCCCAAATGTCCGACCACTTCACCATCCACCAGGAATACGACGGAGTTCTCTAGTACGGTGATGTCGTAGGTGTGCAGGCCTTCTGAGGCGTCGAAGCCGAGGTCCACAACTATCCGCCCCCCAAGGTCAAACGACCGGATCTTCTGCCCGTCGGCGTCGTGCATGATGACGCCGATCTGGACCTTGGTCGTGTCGGCCCCAACGAACTCGAAGTCGTATTCGAGCCAGGGTTCGGCCTTGGCTTTCTCCTGGTAGGTAAACATCCCGAAGACGGCGCCGTCCACCATCTTCGGGGCCTGGGCCGTCCAGCTAAACGTTCCCGTCGTGAGTGCTTCGATCGACTGCACCACGCCGCCCGCATAAGGCCACTGATACCCCGTCGGCGCAGCGCCGAGCTCGATCTCCAGACCTCCCGTCTCCAGAGCGGTGACATTCTCTGCCGAAAAACCAAGATTTGTCGACATTGGCGCATACCGGTCGGGGACAAACCACTTGTCAGTGGTTCGTTTGTCGCCGGCATAGATGAGATCAAAGATCTGAGTGTTGCTGTCGCTCATTAAAAATCGCTCCCTCGAA
The DNA here is from genome assembly GCF_059505265.1 of Myxacorys chilensis. Lineage (NCBI taxonomy): Bacteria > Bacillati > Cyanobacteriota > Cyanophyceae > Leptolyngbyales > Leptolyngbyaceae > Myxacorys > Myxacorys chilensis. The sequence continues at coordinate 4,678 of NZ_JCACKG010000151.1, forward strand.
GACCGTTGCAGCTGGCCCCTTCGGTGAGAGCGATACTTCGGCAGAATGAATGGAGAGTTACTGAATGTAGCCGACGTTGATAGCGTATTATTTTTATTCTAAGACAAATTTACAAATGAATAATGCTATGCAAAAACTGAAACTATACTATTGTTTCAGTAATAATGGCGAAGCCAAGTTTAATGTACACAATAAACATGGCTTTTAGAAACCAGTTGAACCGTTTGGTAGACGTCTAGGGAACAATCCTGGCGAAGCAGGGCCTCGCAAAGCGGCAACCAGTCTTGGGCTCTGTTCGTGTCTTGAGCACAGACAAGGGCCGAACGGTTAGCCAGAGTTCGTGAGGAAAGCTGGCTGGGACACGTGACGCTTGAGACGCGCGAGCGCGTACCGCTCAACTGGGCTTGGACGACGCTCAACCTGACCAGAGTCGAGATCGCGTACTTCGAGAATACCGGCAAGGAAGCGCGGCTCAACGAGGCGGAGCAGCTTGGACGGGCGGCGCAGGAGGTGTTCGCGGCGGTGGGGGCTGGGCACCACTTAGGGTTGGCGGACGCTCTGCTGGACCGCATCGCCGCCTTGCGCGCACCTCCCCCGCCTTCAGCACCTAACAAAGCAGACGAAGAGGACACTTGAGCCTAAAAGCGCAGGAGCCCCATTAGGGGCAGGCGACACTTGCGCCGGCGCGGTGCGGGCCAGCCAGTAGCGGAAACAGGTTGCCCGTGTGTGACGCCTCGTTCACCATGACATCAGCCGGGCGGATTCCATGATCCGCCACGGCGCGAGGCGAGAGTGAGGGACATCAAGCCTTAGAAGCATGAAAGCCCGCCAGGGGCGGGCCTCCACACCGGCCGGAGCCGGGAGCTGTAATCTTGGCGGTTTCAGCATCCCATAACCGGCACCTGTGACGCAAGGCCCTTCCTTGCGGCGGGACAGCTTTGCCCGCGACGTGGTGACGGATGGCCCCACCCCCTGACGGCTCAGACCGAGAGGGGAACCATGTTCACGACCATCGGGCAGGCCTTGGGCCAGCCTATCACGCGCCACGACCGCCAGCCGATCCGGCGCCACTCGCACCTGACAGGACGCTACGAAGGCGTGTTCTGGCGCCGCACAGACCGCCGCGAGGTGCGCCGGGTCGTGCTGGCGGCACGGCGCTACGAGCTCGCCACGCGCGCC
>NZ_JCACKG010000152.1:0-5807 GCF_059505265.1 Myxacorys chilensis
CGCATTTGAACCGATTCGAGGACACTTTCATCCCAAGCAACATCAACTGACTGCCCCCCGACATCGCCAAGAACTGTGCCAACGATTTGAAGATTGGCGAGAAGTCGCTTGCTTGAAAACTGCTGCGTAAAATTGAGCGAACCTGATGATTGAGGGATTGTTGTGCTTAATTTTGAACATCTCCGGTTAAGTTGACAATACCGGAGAACGAGTCAGTGGAGTTGGGCTTGTCCTACCTTACCATTGACCCGTTTTTGCGACACAACCCCGTTAGGTCTCATGTCAATCGTATCTTGAGTAAGTTGGGAGTCAACGATCGCACTCAAGCTGTGATTATTGCAGTGAAGCGTGGACTTGTGAGTTTGTGAGTTGTGCTCAAGTTTGAGTTTAGGTTCCAACTTGAGGTGTATCTAGACCTCAATGTTGAGATGGAATGATTGGTTGATCCGATGATGGTGGAAAAGTTCCAACTCTAAGCGGACGAAAACCGAGAGGCAATTGCCTATAGTGAACTCATGCTAACAAGGGTAGCAAAGCAACCGAGTTGTAGGATTGAAGGTTACTTGACGTAGGTTACAGCAGGAGGGTTGTAGGCGATTGGTTGCGATCAGCGTACTTTTTCTTGGAGACATCAGTGTCTGACGATCGTGATCCCATTTCGTTATTCGTTCCACCGTCACTACAAGATCATAGGCAAGGGGTGTTGAATGCCGTGGTGGTGTTGGTGATGTACGGAGATTATCAATCTCCTCAAAGTGCAGATATTTACCAACTGATTAGAGCCATTCAACAAGAGTTTATTGTTTCGTTTGGAGAGAATTACCTACGCTTCATCTTTCGGCATTTTCCCCAGCGTCAGATCCATGCTCAGGCTCAACGTGCGGCTGAGGCGGCTGAGGCGGCGGCTATTCAGAGTCAGTTTTGGCAGATGCACGAGTTGCTGTTCATCCATCAGCAAGAGCTAGGAAACGGTTATCTGGTGGAGTATGCCAATCATTTAGGACTTGATATGTACCGATTTTTGCAAGATTTATCTAGGGGAGTGTATGTCGATCTCATCAATGCAGATATTGAAAGTGGACACCAAAGTGGAGTAACGTCTGCTCCAGCTTTGTTTATTAATGGAATTCGTTATACCAATCGGTGGGACATGAAACAGTTGATGGCAACCATCGTTAATGCAATTCATTGAGTTTTCTAAGCTATTCCAGCAATAAGAAGCAACATTTGAAACAGACCTGAAACAACTGTTGGCGATTGAGCAAAGTTCACGCTTCGCGAACGTGGCTGGTAAGCACTCATTCGCCGCTGAGAATAAACAACAAATAGAGCAGGAGAATCACGATCATGACTATGCCAACACGTTCTCAACCAGGAGTTGTTGCACCAATGTCCGACCACCATGCCCAACTCGACATCGCTCGTCGTTTCCACGCAGCACTTGTTGCTCGTGACTGGAGTGCAATCCGTGTTCTCTTTACAGACGACGCACAGTGGACACTACCAGGTGACAATACAATCTCAGGCACCGCTAACGGAGCCGATGCAGTGGTCGATCTCGCCCGCAAAATTGCAGGCTATGGGCTGAACTTCGAGCTGCTGCATATTCTTGTTAGCCGAGACAATGTAGCGCTGTCCTTGCACAATACGGCACAACAAGATGAGCGGATACTCGACGAGCATCTAGCTACAGTTTGTCGGCTCAAGGATGGCAAAATCGCTGCGATCGAAACGTTTCTCTCAGATGTTGATGCTATGAACGCTTTCTTTATCTAAATCGGAAGCTTCAACATTCACGAAACTACTCATTCATCAATAGGAGCAATTTCATGACGCAATCATTCTGGTTTTTTGGTTCTCAACTCACCATCGTTGCGGATCACACCACAACGGGAGGCAAGTATGATCTAATTGAGGGTTACTTCCCACCCGGCTCACAAACTCCTCCCCATCGCCACACGCGCTATTCCGAACAACTCTATGTGCTGGAAGGGGAATTCACCGTCTGGGCAGGGGAGAACAAGATGGTACTAAACGCGGGTGAAAGCTTCCTGATTCCGATCGGTACACCTCATGTTGTTGCTGCACTCAGCGATCAGCCAGCTCGTGGGTTGATTATTGCTGCGCCCAGTGCTTTTGCTCGGTTGATTGAAGCAGCAGGGACATCGAACGAAAATGAACCATCGGATATAGCGGTGTTCGATCGCATCTCTGCCGAAATTGGTGACGAAATTCTGGGCGCGCCTGGAGATTTGCCCGTTACAGTGGCTCAGGTTCAGTAACTCCCACAGTATGAAACAACAGTCATATTACGACTCAAATGAATCAGAAGGTGTTTTGTTACAACCGGGTCAGGGAACGTCTTACTGGGTATTGGGTGATTTGTATACCTTTAAGACCGTGAGCAACGATACGAATGGAACGTATTCGCTGATGGAGATGATTGTCTATCCCCAAATTGGTTCACCTCCCCACATCCACAGCCGCGAAGATGAATCTTTTTTGGTGCAATCGGGAGAAATTCAGTTTCAAATTGATGGTCAAACTCTTGTGGCAACAACCCCTGGAACTTTTATTTACTCGACCAGAGGAAAAACTCACCTGTTTGCGAACGTCAGCAGTCAACCTGCCATCATGCTGTGCTGGGTCACGCCTGCTGGACTGGAACAGTTTTTCATGGAGATTGGCACTCCGGCTGATGATCTAACCGTACTGCCACCCCCGGTCACAGATGCAGATATCCAGAAAACGATCGCTCTGGCTCCCCAATACGGTCTGACCATTCTTCCCTCAGCCTCTGCGATCGATTAAATGAAACTTCCCCGCATCAGACAATAGCAGCTTTGTCAACGGCATCAAATTGTTTGTTGACGGTGGTATGGCGCAGATCTAAAGCGTCCCAAAAATACTTGGCAAAATCATTGAGGAGTTCGCTGTCATGACTGCAACTAACGGCATCATTAGCCAGCCTAGCCCCTACTCTGTGACTGAAACAATGAATCGCTTAGAAGCCCTCCTTCAGGCAAAAGGCATCACGATTTTTGCCCGTATTGATCAACAGGTTGAAGCTGAAAAGGTTGGATTAAGTCTGCGTCCGACGCAATTGTTGCTGTTTGGCAATCCTAAAGCTGGAACACCGTTGATGGTTGCAGAACCCACGATCGCCCTGGATTTGCCCTTAAAGGTACTGGCATGGGAAACAACTGACGGCAAAGTGTGGCTGAGTTACAACAATCCCAATTACTTAAAACAAAGATTTTCTCTCTCCGATAACTTAGTTGGGAATATCGCGGTTATAGCACCTTTGATCCATCAAGCCCTACTGTAAATAACTCTTCAAAACTACAAACTTATCCTGATTTCACCTATGCAAGTAAGAACCACCAGTTTCGATAGTAAAGGTCTAAAGTGTTCCGTCACGTTTTACAGTCCAGATAAAGCTGCATCCGGCGATCGTTATCCAGCAATTGTTATGGCTCATGGAATTGGCTTGATCAAAGAGATGGGTTTGCCGCAATTTGCTGAACGCTTCGTTCAAGCTGGTTTCGCCGTCACACTGTTCGATTTTCGCTACCTAGGTGCCAGTGAAGGAGAACCTCGTGGGCAAGTGCTTCCTGCCGAGCAGCAAGAAGACTATCGCAACGCTATCACCTGGACTCAGATCCAAAGCGAAGTTGATCCCGATCGCATCGGACTGTGGGGCTTCTCCTACAGCGGTGGTCATGTGCTGCATCTAGCTGCCTTCGATCCGCGCGTGAAAGCGGTCGTGGCGCAAATGCCTGCGGTGAACGCCTTTCTCAACTCTCGCCGCCTGACCCCGCCGCTCCAACTCGATGAACTCACGAAGCTGCTTTCCCAGGATCGGATTAAGCGGTATCAAACTGGAGAGGTCAGTTATTTGCCCTTAGTTGCTCCACCCGGTCAACCCTGCTTCCTTGCAACACCGGATGCGTTTGCTTGGGCTGAAGCGACCAAGAGCGCGAGCAAAGGAAGATGGGAAAATCGAATTACTTTTGAATCCATTGAACACTGTCTCTATTACGAATCTGTTCCTCACCCAGAGGCAATCTTTCCCACTCCGCTATGCTTAATTGTAGGCGAGAAAGACTTTCTTGCAGCTCCCGACTTAACTGCTGCTGTCTACGCTCATGCGATAGAGCCAAAGTCTTTCACAATCTTGAAAGGCGGGCATTTTGACGGCTTCCAGGGAGAAGGCTTTGAGATTGCCAGTACAACTGCCGTAAAGTGGTTTGAAAGATATTTGCAGCAGGTTAAACGACCTGTCCTAGAATTTGCCGTTGCTTAACGATTGATGCGATCGCTCATAAACTCGAAGGAGAGTTAGTAATGAACGCTGAATACTACGACGACATCATTGTTGGGGGTGGCAAAGCGGGCAAAACACTAGCACCCGCGCTAGTTAAGGATGGACGCAAAACCGCTTTGGTTGAACGCAGTTTAAACATGATTGGGGGAACATGCATCAACGTTGCCTGCATTCCGACTAAAACAATGGTAGCAAGTGCAGAAGTAGCTAACACTGTGCGATACAGTGCCGCTTATGGTATCACTACCACACTACCGACTGTTGATATAACAGCAGTCATTCAGCGTAAGCGATCAGTTGTGCAAGCTATGCGGGAAATGAATTTGCACAATCTAGAGACCGCTCTAGGGCACGATCTAATTATTGGTACAGCTCGCTTTGTTGCTGCCAAAACAGTCGAAGTCACAACAGCTGAAGGAACAACTCGCTTACTAACTGCCGAACGATTCTTCATCAATACGGGTACGCAACCGTTGATTCCGCCTATTCCCGGACTGGAAGAAACTGGTTTTCTCACCAGTGAGTCGATTATGGAACTGGAACAATTACCAGAGCATTTGATTGTGCTTGGCAGTGGCTACATTGGATTAGAGTTTGCTCAAATGTTTCGACGCTTTGGCGCTCGCGTTACTGTGATTGGGCAAAGTGGGCAAATCTTATCAGATCAAGATCCCGATATTGCCATCGCTGTTCAAACACTTCTAGAACAAGAAGGAATTGAATTTCTGCTGAACGCGAAGGTATCGAGAGTCGATCGCGCTGGTCATGCGACTAAACTGCAAGTTCAAGTAGCCGATCGAGAAATCGAACTTCAAGGTTCATATTTACTCGTTGCTGTGGGCCGTGCGTCAACAGCCAATACCTTAAATTTAGCTGCTGCTAGCGTGGAGACTGACGCACGCAGATTTATTGTGGTCAACGATCGCCTGGAAACTAACGTACCGGGAATTTGGGCATTAGGTGACATCAATGGCGGACCGCAATATACTCATAAATCCCTTGACGATTACCGCATTGTCAAAGCGAATTTGATTGATGGCGGCAACCGTAGCACCAACGATCGCTTAATTCCCTCCTGTCTGTTCATTGATCCAGAACTGGCACATGTTGGTCTGACTGAAACCGAAGCACAGCAACAAGGGTATGCGATTCGGGTCGCGAAGCTGGATGCTTCAGCGATTCCCAGAGCAAAAACGTTGGGTCAGACCGATGGAGTATTGAAAGCGATCGTGGATACCGAAACGGGTCGGATTCTCGGTTGTTCACTGTTATGTCATGCAGCAGGTGAAATAATTTCAACAGTGCAGATGGTGATGCAGGCTCAGATGCCGTATACCGTTCTGCGTGATGGTGTTTTGACTCATCCCACCATGACTGAAGGATTAAACATGCTGTTTTCAAAGCTGTAATCCCTCTTCTGCAAATGCTTAGGATCGTGGATTAAATAAGACCGGAAATCATCAGCCCTGTGGTTTAGCCG
>NZ_JCACKG010000153.1:0-5684 GCF_059505265.1 Myxacorys chilensis
GATTCGCCTGATGCTCAAACGTCTAGCGTAGTTCTCTACTTCTCAGACATCCTCTGAGGATGGTTTCCTGGCTCCCTACAAAGTGGTGAAGATTGACATCGATAAAGATCTGGAAGGGTGGCGACCGCAGCCAGGGCAAACGGATAAATATGGACGGGAAATCGAAGACCGGATTTATAACCAGAAGGACATCGATCGCGTCATTGTCTTTGAACGACGAATTGAACTGGTTGCCCAGCGCATTACCCAGTTTTTGCAGGAAAGCGGTGACCCATACATGAAGACGATCGTCTTCTGTGAAGACATTGACCATGCGGAGCGAATGCGAAAGGCATTGGTAAATGAGAATGCTGCTTTGGCTGCCGAAAACCGTAAGTACATCATGCGGATTACGGGAGACGAGAATGAGGGCAAAGCAGAGCTAGACAATTTCATTGCTCCCTACGAGACCTATCCGGTGATCGTTACAACCTCTAAGCTAATGACGACGGGAATTGATGCCCAGACCTGCAAGCTGATTGTGCTCGATCGTCGCATTGAATCGCCGACCGAGTTCAAGCAAATTATTGGTCGGGGAACGCGGATCAATGAGGAGTACCACAAGCTGTACTTCACCATCATGGACTTCAAAAAAGCAACAGAGCGCTTCTACGACCGTGACTTTGATGGCGATCCGGTGCAAATTTATGAACCTAAGAAGGGAGAGCCAATTGTTCCGCATGCTGAAGAAGAGGGGGGAGAAGAGGCGTTAATTATTGGTGCTACGACTGGAAGCAACAGGCGAGTCAAGTATGTGGTTGCTAGTGAAGGAGCAGGCATTGTCCGGGAGCGGGTGCAGTATTACGGTCCTGGCGGTCGGTTAATCACGGAATCGATTAAGGACTTTACCCGGAAGACGGTGCGACAGGAGTTTTCTTCTCTAGATTCCTTTTTGAAGCGATGGAGTGAGGCAGAGCGGAAACAGGAGATTTTAAGGAAATTAAAGGAACGGGGTGTTTTGTTAGAAGCACTGGCAGAGGAAGTGAGCAAAGATTTTGATTCGTTTGACCTGATCTGTCATGTGGCGTTTGATCAGCCGCCGCTCAGCCGTAAAGAGCGGGCGGAACAAGTTCGCAAGCGGGATTACTTCACGAAATATGGACAGCAGGCAAGAGCGATTTTAGAGGCATTATTGAACAAGTATGCCGATGAGGGCATTGAGAACATTGAGGATATTAATGTTTTGAAGGTTCAACCGCTGAATCGGTTGGGGACGCCAACGGAGATCATCAAGTTGTTTGGCAGTAGACAGGCATATTTTGGAGCAATTCGAGAGTTAACTGAGGAACTTTACCGGGCAGCCTAAATATTGGGTCTCAGTGTTTTAGCTCCTTTTAAGTAATATTTATGCCACAAACAGACTGTTGGTTAACAGATGAAACAGTACTGAGAGAACTTAGTAGTTTTTTTAGCGATGTAGATCAAGAATTTTCACGATTTTATGAGGAGCAATATGATACCAGCGAAACTGCACTTGATGGTGCTTTAGGAACTTATCTTAGAAGCTCTAAGCTGCTTCGTCTACCTTTAAGCAGAATAAATCACGCAAGAAGTAGGACAGGGCGTTCATCGCTGCATATTGATTTTAGGCACATAACTCGTACAGAAAGAACTCATGGTGCGGATATAGGTTTACTACTACATTTAGCAGTTCCTAATGAACAGGTGTTGCAGAAGGCTGTACTTGTCCAAAGTAAAAGGCTCTACCCAGACCGGAACCAAGAGTTTACTGAACATTGCCATTATCCAGAGATATTTGGAGATAGAGTACCAGGAGAAAGTGTAGAGGGAAAACTTGAGCCGCAGTGGAAGCGGATGTTAAACATATCTCCATCAAGTGTTTATCTCCTTTATGGTTCTGAAAAATTCTCATACAGAAACAACTTTCCGAATTTAGGTACTCGTGTTATTCCTGCTCAACGAATCGCAGGTATCTTTGCTTCTTCTACTAATAGAAGAGGTTTTACAGCTTATGATGCGTATCAGATGGCTAAACCTTTCTCTCAGTGGATGGTAGAAAACTTCATTTGCTGCTCCGTGGGTGATACAAATGAATTAGTTATCAATACTGCTTTAGGGCGAAATGCAGATTTTCCTGTGAAATCTAGTCTGGAAGTACTTATCAGTACGGATAGAAACCAGCTTGAACTTGATTTATGGAGCCAGTAAAGACTATCTTTGAACCTCACAGCATCTTTTTATTTAAATTAGCTATAGCTTGAACTATGTCAACCAGCACCACCATCAAGACCATTCAAGACATCATGCGGAAGGATGCGGGAGTGGATGGCGATGCCCAGCGCATTAGCCAACTGGTGTGGATGCTGTTTTTGAAGGTGTTTGATGCCCAGGAGGAGGAGTATGAGTTAATGCGGGATGCGTATCGCTCGCCGATTCCGGAGGCTTTGCGCTGGCGAAATTGGGCGACGGATGCGGAAGGGATGACCGGGGAAACCCTGCTGGACTTTGTAGATAACGTCCTGTTTAAGACGCTGAAGGAGTTGCCTGTTGGACCTGGCGACCCACGCGCGAAGGTGGTGCGGGATGTGTTTGAGGATGCCTACAACTACATGAAGAATGGCACTCTTCTGCGGCAGGTGATTAACAAGCTGAATGAGGTGGACTTTAACTCGGCGAAAGACCGTCATCTGTTTGGTGAGATTTACGAGAAGATTCTTAAGGACTTGCAAAGCGCGGGCAATGCGGGCGAGTACTATACACCTCGTGCAGTGACGCAGTTTATGGTGACGATGACCGATCCAAAATTGGGCGAGAAGGTGTTTGATCCGGCGTGTGGAACAGGTGGCTTTCTCACTTGTGCGCTGGAATATATTCGCAAGAACTATGTGAAGACGGCAGAGGATGAGGAGACGCTGCAACGATCGATCCAAGGAGTTGAAAAAAAGCCGCTGCCTCATCTGCTCTGTATGACGAACCTGCTGCTGCATGGGGTGGATGAGCCTCCCGTTCGGCATGACAACACGCTGGCGCGACCGTTGCGGGACTACTCTACTCAGGAAAAGGTGCAGGTAATTGTCACCAATCCGCCCTTTGGTGGCATGGAGGAGGACGGAATTGAGGCGAATTTTCCGGCAGCGTACCGGACACGGGAAACGGCAGACCTGTTTCTGGTGCTGATTATGCATTTGTTAGAAGAAGGCGGGAGAGGGGCGATCGTGCTTCCTGACGGCATACTGTTTGGCGAAGGTGTGAAGACGCGAATTAAGGAGAAGCTGCTGCAAGAGTGCAATCTGCATACGATCGTCCGGTTGCCGAATGGTGTGTTTAACCCCTACACGGGCATCAAGACGAATCTGCTGTTTTTTACGAAGGGAGAGCCGACGACGGAGGTTTGGTACTACGAGCATCCCTATCCGCCGGGGTACAAGTCCTATAACAAAACGAAGCCGATTCGGTTTGAGGAGTTTGAGCTGGAGCAAGCCTGGTGGGACAACCGGGAGGAGAATGAGTTTGCCTGGAAGGTGTCGGTGGAAACCATCAAGGCGAACAACTACAACCTGGATATCAAGAACCCGCATCAGGTGGATGTGGAACACGCTGATCTCGATGAGATGCTGGTAGCACATCAGAAATTGCTGAAGGAGTTGGATGAGGTGCGGAGTAAGCTGAAGTTTGAGTTGAAGTCATCCCTGGAACGTCAGGAGTAGACAGATGGAGCGATCGCAGGTTTTAGGCATTATTACAGCCCACCGGGAGACACTGAGGAACCTGGGAGTTAAGTCTCTGGAGTTGTTCGGCTCAGTTGCCCGAAATGAGGCAACATCAACAAGTGATGCGGATTTTTTGGTGGAGTTTTCTACAGAAGCGGGTTTATTTGAGTTGTTCCGGGTGCAGCATTACCTGGAGGAAATCTTGGGATGTGCGGTGGATCTGGGTACGAAAGATTCGCTGCGAGAACACCTGAGAGAACCTGTGCTGAAGGATGTGATCCGTGCCCTCTAGAGATTGGCAACTGCGAGTAGGAGATATTGTGAATGCGATCGCCAGCATTCAACAACGTACAGCAGGCATGAGTTTTGAGGAGTTTACGGAAAATGAAACGGTGGCAAAAGCAGTTCTCTATGATTTTGTCGTGATTGGGGAAGCTGCAATCAATATTCCAACTGAAGTGCAGGTGAAATATCCTGATATTCCCTGGCGATTCATGAGCGATATGCGAAATGTGATTGCCCATGAATATTTCCAGGTAAATTTGAGGATTGTCTGGAACACAGCACGGAATAACTTACCACCTCTAACTGCTTCTCTGAATGCATTGCTACATGAGGAAAGAGGACAAGAAGGATGAAAGTAGAAGCATTTTTTGAGAATTTTGAATTGCTGACTGATGCTCCCAATGCTGTTGACGAATTAAGAGCAATTATTCGACAACTTGCCATACGTGGAAAACTAACTCTCCAAATTTCTGATGATGAGCCAGCCTTAAAATTGATTGAAGAAACTCAGAAAGAGAAGAAACAGCCTATCAAAGAGAAAAAGCTAAGAGCCACTGATTCTCTACCAGAAATTGAATTACGTGAAATTAGTTATGAGATTCCTGAACGATGGGAGTGGGTTAGATTTGGAAATATCACGATATGCCGTGATGGTGAAAGAATTCCTCTTTCAAGGGATGAGAGAGCTACCCGCCAAGGGGAATTTGATTATTATGGTGCTTCAGGAGTAATTGATAAAATCGATGATTTTTTATTTGATAAGCCACTTTTATTAATTGGTGAGGATGGCGCTAACTTAATTAATCGCTCCACTCCTATTGCTTTTATTGCAAGTGGAAAGTATTGGGTTAACAACCATGCTCACGTTCTAGATGCTGTTTCGTTTGACTGTTTGAGATACCTTGAGTTGTACTTTAATGCGATTGACTTAAAACCTTTTGTCACTGGTACAGCTCAACCAAAAATGAACCAGGCGAAGATGAATTCTATTCCCATTTCTTTGCCGCCATTGGGGGAACAGAAGCGGATTGTGGAGAAGTGCGATCGCCTCCTCATCCTCTGCGACGAAATCGAAAAACGGCGGCAGCAGCGGCAAGAAAGCCTGCTCAAGATGGACGAAGGTGCGATCGCACAACTCCTCACCGCCCAAAACCCCGACGACTTCCAACACCACTGGCAACGCATCTGCAACAACTTCGACTTGCTCTACAGCATCCCCGAAACTATTCCCAAACTACGTCAGGCTATCTTACAATTAGCCGTTCAAGGAAAGCTCGTCCCTCAAGAGCTTAACGATGAACTTGCTTCAGTTCTACTTGAGAAAATCAAAGATGAAAAAGAGGAACTAATTGCAGGAAAGAAGATTAGAGAGTTAAAACCTTTCCCAGCAATTAAGCAAGATGAAATACCCTTTGCCATACCAAAGAATTGGCTATGGGTAAGAATGCAAGAAATTTTTACTGTGATAACTGATGGAGATCATCAGGCTCCACCTCAAACAACTCATGGAGTCCCGTTTCTAGTTATCAGCAATGTGAGAAACGGATTTCTTAACTTTGAATCCACTAGATTTGTTTCTAAGGAATTCTTTCTATCGGTTGATGAGAATCGGAAACCTATTAAAGGAGATATCTTATACAGCCTTTTTCGATCTAGTCAGGTACAGTAGCAGCAATGCGTGAACCAGGC
>NZ_JCACKG010000154.1:0-5622 GCF_059505265.1 Myxacorys chilensis
CTATAGTTTCCTCCCTACTTCTCGGCTTCACCAAAAGCTCGGAAGAGCCCTTTGTAATTGACACCAGACAGGCGGTTCACCTCGTCGAAGGCCTTGATCGTGCAATTCCCCGCATCACAGGCAAATGTAGCCCAGCGTAGGATAGGCGTAGACGGAATCGAACGGGATACGTCTGTCTCTGTCAATGTATTCATTGGAGTGAAAACCTCTGAGAGTGAATTGGAATCAAGCGTTGAAGCGTTTTTCGGCTTTTGCTCAAGTGTGCAAGTCAAATGCCATCTCTAGCTGTTGTGCGTCAATCGTGGATCAATTGCGTCTTTTCATGTTTGATGTTAGCATCCGATTCGTAGCTGCCAAGTAGCTATAAGCTATTATTCAGCTACATTAAGCTACGATCGTTCAGCGAATTAGTAAAATCTTGAGCGTACCCGTATGGAATTAGCTCCTGTGAGTAAGCGCGTCTTTCTGACTCTGCCTGACACTGTTTATGCCGACTTAGAGAGGTGGGCTGATTTACAGGGACGACCCATCGCCAATCTTGCAAATTACCTTGTAGAGAGAGCGATTGAGCAAGCTAAAACATCTGGAGAACTACCAGCCGCAAAAGAATCGAAACCTCATGAGGCAAAGTCGCCATGACGCAACTCCTCGATAAGCCAACCGACCAGCGCATCGTTCTACAAGGAACGTGGGAGCAATTCAAGCTGATTCAGCAAGCCTCACAAGACTCTCCCGGAGTCAAGCTGTTTTTTTACGCAGGAACGATCGAAGTCCTTATGCCAGGATTCCAGCACGAGAATTTCTCAGAAATTATTGGCTATCTCGTGACCACATTCCTGTTAGCTCAAGGCATTGCTTTCGTTCCATCTGGGTCAGTCACGCAGGAGCGCGAGGGGAAAGCCTCGGCTCAGACAGATAAGTCTTACTGTCTCGGTGGCGCAAAGCCGATTCCTGATTTATCGATTGAGGTCGTCTTTACGAGCGGCAGCCCCAATAAGCTGGCGCGGTATGCAGCACTCGGTGTATCTGAGGTCTGGTTCTGGCAGGATGGCATCCTCACGTTGCATCATCTAAGAAACAATGGCTACGAGCAGATCGAAGGTAGCGAGCTACCCGGACTCGAGCAACTTGATGTAGACCTCCTAAGGCGCTGCATTCTGATGGCTGAGACTGATTTTCCATTGGCTGTTCAAACCTTTCAGGCATCCATTGGTAGGAGGTAGAAACTTGACAGGCGTTGACTATGTGAATCGGTGAACGCTTGTACTCTTTCTACTTTCTGATTACAGTTACAAAATATTCGTCATGGATCGATTGCGGATCAGAGAAAATGTCCTGGTAAACTTAGACTCACTTCAGCAATGTGAGCGACATCCTATGAAGCACCCAGTTTTCACCGTTGCAAAGCGAGAGGTTAACCCCATGATCTAGCACACCTAGACGCCAAAAACCCCACTGCTGCAAACAGAAGGGGCTTTAAAGGCGAATATTTAATTTGAATAACGGGAGGCGGGGACGCTAACTTGAAAGCTTTGGACGGCCAGATAGTTAGGTTCCCTACGGTGCCATGCTTTTTATTATGCCTCATTTGTCCCATATGGCAATAGAGTTTGCTGGGCATTTTTGAGCAACGTCAGCATGGTTCTCTCTCCCTTCCCTTCACTTCTGGGTCAGAGAGCGACACGGTTGAACTGAGATTTTTGTGTGCCCAGTTGCGCGACTTCTGTTGGCGTGACATTACAGCGAATCATCTGATTCATCTCTCATTCCTTGCTCTCTGTCCCACCGCACACCGTTTGGACAGAGAACCCATGCCAATTTTCACCCTTACAACCCTCGCCCAAGGCGAGGTTGAGGCAGATCCCATTGCGTCTCGTTCCCGCACTCCCTCACAGGGCAGATTTACCGCTACGAAACGCGGCAATCCTTGTTCCATTTGCGGCGACACCACCGGAAAATGTCGGCAGGTGGAGACCCTCCATCTCTGCATGACCCTTGCCGACACGGGTAGCGCCCCTCCAGGATTTCGATTCATCGGCACCACGAAAGACGAGCTCTGGGGGAAGTTCGTTCTAGACGATGGACGAACCTCTTCTTCTAATTGGAACACTTCCATTCAGCAACGCCAGCGTCGTCAACCCTCCCAGCGAGACTCAGATCGCCAACGACCCTCCCAAGGCGTCAGCGCCCAGGTGCGAGACCCGTTCTACCGTCAACTGCTCGACCAACTGACACTGCACCCGGAGGATCGCGCCGATTTACATCGCCGAGGATTAACCGATGCTCAAATCGATGCCTGGGGTGTGAAGTCGACCGAGCAGTGGCAACAGCTGCAGTCACCACTACCGCCCACTCTCCCCGGAGTCAGACTCGATGGCATGGGTCTCAACTGCCAACCGGGGTATCTCTGTCCCATCCAGGATGTGCAAGAGCACTTGGTCGGCTTTCAGCTGCGCCTCCGCACCGATAACGAGGGCGGACGTTACCGCTGGCTCACCAGTACAACAAAGAACCGCCCCGATGGACCCACGCCCCACTTACCCAATGGGGAACTGCCGCTGGCGGTGCATCGACCCCCTCAACTTCTGCGACGGGCCATCGCTTTCGCCGAGGGCGTGGGAGCGAAGCCGTTCATTACAGCGCAGCGCCAAGGGCAGGTCGTCGTGGGAGCGGCAGGCGGGCAGTTCGCTAGTAGTCCCGAAACCCTCAAGGCGACGCTTGAGACGTTGGCTCAAGAACTAGGGACAAAGACGATTGAGTTCTACCCGGATGCCGGAACTCTGCAGAATCGCCATGTCCTGCGGCAGTACCGCGCCACCTGGAAGCTGCTCCGAAAGTGGGGCTACGGGGTTCAAGTCGCCTGGTGGGGGCAAACCACTAAAGCCAGCCCTGATATCGATGAACTTGACGATTGCATAGCAATTGGGTGGCTCTCGACCGCCCAATTTGAAGCGCTGGCTCATCCCAGGTTAGATTGGCTCGAGCGCATTCGGCGCACGCTGCAGAACAAACCACAGCCGACCCAATCTGCTGCCGCGCTGCGAGCGCGATTCGGGAAGCAGGACATCTCCCAGTATCCCTTAGGTCAGCGTCTCTCAATCTGGCAACGGGCGATCGATGATGGCTACCGCTACATTCTCGATACCTCACCCCCAGGTGCGGGCAAGTCTTTCGATGCCGGTCAAATGGATCCTCAAACCTTTGGAGTGAAACAACTCATTTATGCTTCTGACCAGCATCGCAACCCCACCGTCCTGACCCTGACGCAGGAGAATGGCTGGGTCGATCTCGAAGCCCGCCACGGAGGACTCGTGCAAGAAATCACCCCTATGGGCGGCGTGCGCCTCAAGCGGGCGAACCAGAGGGAGACTTCAACCCTGGCGGCCAATTGTAGCCGTCATCAACTTCTGGGAATGCTGCGCGCGAAACATGTCCATGGCTCTGATACCGCTTCCCTCATCTGCAGCACCTGCCCCCTGAGAGAACCCTGTACGCATTCAAACGGTCCTGGCTATGGCTTTCTCAACCAACGGCGCTCTGCCTTGTCGTCTCCCAAGCTCCGCGCTCACCTCGACAGCTTGCCCGACCCAAGCGACTATTCCTTGGCGGACACCCTCCTCCTGGTCGATGAACCCGGGCAGAATTTTCGCGTCAAGCAAGACCTGAAGGTCACACTGCCCGATTTAGAGCAGACGATTCTGAGGCTGATGGAATTTCCGGGGCTCTTTCAGGCCCTTCAGCCGCTCCTCGTGGCTCTGATTCCGATGCTCGATGGTTCCACCAAACTCGGGCGATTTGGGATCGCTCACTCCGAATTAATGCAGCGGCTGCCCCAAGTGACGCTCGACGGTGAAGCCGTGAGCCAAGTTCTGCGACCCGACCTCGGGTTCCTCAATAGCACAGCGGTTCATGGGGTCGATTTAGCTGACCTACCCCGGCAGGTTCGCAAGAAGTTTGCCGAGCGTGACTCTGAGTTGGCAGATCAAGCTCAGCAGCGCGTGATCAAGCAGTGGTTGCCGGAGCTGCTCCACATTCTCACCGGTCACGCTCCGGGTGCTTCCATGCGGCTGGGCTATGACGGACTGACCTTAACGTTGCCAGACGGACGCCATCGATTTACGATTGAAGCCGCCAGAGCCACCATTTTTCTCGATGGTACGCTGCACCCGCAGGATCTAGCCTTGAAACTTGGGTGTGCCGTCGACGAAATTTTTGTCTGTCAGCAACAGGTGCCCTCATCCGAAAACCTGACGCTGATTCAGGTAACGGATCTAGGACGGCTCGGAATGCAGCGCGGCAACCAGCAGCAGCAACGTGCAAGCGCCATTGTGGCGCATTACCAGCAGCAAGACCCAACTACCCAGACGCTCGACTTTAAGAAGTTCGCGAGCGAAGGGACAGGATGTTGGTGGCGCGATAGCCGGGGGATCAATGATTTTGAGCGGACGACGCGCTTGATTTTGGTCGGCACGCCCTGCCGCAATCTAGCGGACTTGCAGGCAGAATATGGGGTGCTGAGCGGGCAGTATCCCCGGGACGATGATGTCCAGTATCGCGCCTATGTGGATCGCTCGATTTTGTCTGAGTTCCATCAAGCGATCGGGCGATTGCGGGCGCATCGCCGAGCCGAAACGCCGCTCGAAATCATTCTGCTGAGCGACTTTGAACTCGATTGTCCGACACAAAAAGTTAAAGCGTCGGACATCACCCTTAATGCCAGTACGAAGCGAGAGCGATTTTTTTTCGCAGTGCAAGCTGCGATCCAGCAGCTCAAAGTAGTCGGCGCAAAAATCACGCAGCGGGCGATCTCAGCCCTGATTCCCTATAGCCAGCAGTATGTGTCGCGGCACTGGAAATTACTACAAACGCTATTAGAGAGTCCTAATAGCAAAACTAGTCAAAATATAGACTCTGATTCTCAGGAGGTTTGTGCGATGGTTGTGCCTGTATTAGAGAAAGCGATTTCTGGTTGTGAAACAGCAGCACAGGTGTTAGAAACGGTGAATGAGATCTTTTATGGCTGGCTAAAGCCGATTGAATGGATAGAGGTTTGGGAGCGGTTGAGCGGTAGGGTCCAGACTCAGATCTTTACTGCACTGACACTAACCCTTCCCTCGGAGCACATCGAACCTTTTCTTGAAGAAGTGGAGGAGCTCGGGACCAATCAATGAAGAGGGACCAGCATTATTCCCAAGGACTTTGCTGTGATTGAGCTACTGAAATCAGTCGATTAGATTTCAAAAAATCGAGTTCCGCTATTTATGCAAGAAAGCTTCAAGTTTTAACGCCTGTCTACTTCACAAGTGGCATAGCGTAACTTTCCTGCGACATAACCTATGGTTCTCGAAGAAGTTGAATAAGTACATTTATACTATTTAGAAATTCATTCACTATTACAGTAAGCAGCGGTTAAAAATGGTTGCTACATGAAATCAGCATCTTTTTCCTATCCTTTCCTAAATGGCACTACAAGGCGGGATATTGAAGGGTTCAAACAAGTATCATGCTTGAGACTGAAAACCTTACATAGTGAAATCTTGAAAGCATCCTTTTGCTTCATCTTGATGTACAGCCTTTTTCGATCTAGTCAGGTACAGTAGCAGCAATGCGTGAACCAGGCTT
>NZ_JCACKG010000155.1:0-149767 GCF_059505265.1 Myxacorys chilensis
TATTCACAGCGTATACCGGGAGAGCTTTTTTACTGACTATCGGACTTTTAAAACAACCTCTGAGACAGATTACGCTTTCTCATGATATCGAAATAAAAGTCACGTTCCCAGTCACTTATCCAACCGTGCTCGTGTGCATGATTTATGGTTTCTCCGTTTAGCGCTTTTTTGTAGTCTTGGCGAACTCTTCTAATTGCCTGAAATATTTTGTCAGATGGAAGCCCAATAAATTTTTTGACGCAACAGTTTCCGACTATGACTGTACTTCCATTCTGTCCATTAAGGAGAACGCAAATCTCAATGATAGGAAAATGTCCACAAAGACAAGTTTCAGGCTCTTCCTCGTAGTAAACATCATTCAATCTCCACTCAAGTTTTGCCTCTTCCCAGGTTTTAGCAGTACTTAAAGCAATGATTCCTTGAGCGAGTCTATATTCAGACATCTCATTGATGATCCCGATGTATTGCCTTCACAGTGAACTTCAAAGTACCAACTGAACAATTGAAGAAAGCTAATGCTAACACTACACAAAAAAATGAGCGTAAGCTCTCACCAACAACTTAAGCCGCATAAATTATTTTTGGAGAGGAAGTTTCCGTATATGACCTTAAATCAGGTGGATCGGCAGAAACTTTTCGCATCTTTTCAGATTGAATCCGTTTGTCGGCGCACAGGTTCTCTGCACCGGAGGTGTTCGCCCCGGCATTGCTCGTGCTTTGATTGAGGCACACAATTTTCGACGCAATCTCTCCACCTAGAGTATCGACCGCAAGTTTAAGCAAAGGTGATGCTGGTACAATGAACAGCGATTCACAAATAAACCGCGTCATCCAAATCTCTCCTTACCAAATTCTCTGCCTGCCCCAACGTGTTATGAGCGACCCCAACGACACCATTTTTGGCAAAATTATTCGCAAAGAAATTCCTGCCGATATTGTTTATGAAGATAATTTGGCGCTTGCCTTTCGGGATGTAAATCCGCAGGCCCCTGTACATATTTTGGTGATTCCCAAGCAAGCGATCGCGAAACTTTCTGATGCAGAGTCCCAGGATCATGCGTTGATGGGGCATTTGTTACTGACCGCAAAACGGGTTGCCGAGCAAGCTGGACTCACGAACGGGTATCGCCTCGTCATCAACACCGGAAATGACGGCGGACAGACCGTTGATCACCTGCATTTACATATACTGGGAGGACGTCCAATGGCGTGGCCTCCAGGTTAACGAATCACTCGACTGAACATCGACTAAACTCTGCCAAGTGCTAACGGCTACGCTACGATCGAGTATAGAGATTTGGAGGAACGACAACGGTTTACACACGCCCCCTCGCTCGATTAATTGAGCATCTTCAACATTTACCTGGCATTGGCCCAAAATCGGCTCAGCGCTTAGCTCTGCACATTTTGAAGCGTCCCGAAGAAGAAGTCAAAGCTCTGGCAATGGCTTTGGTCGAAGCCAAACTGCAAGTGGGTTACTGCTCGGTCTGCGGTCATCTCTCCGCAGAGCCTGTTTGCGAAATTTGTCGTGCCCCTAATCGGGAGAGCAAAACGATCTGCGTTGTGGCGGATTCGAGAGATCTGATTGCATTAGAGAAAACACGGGAATATCGCGGCAAATACCATGTTTTGGGCGGCGTCCTTTCTCCGATCAATGGCATTGGTCCTGACCAGCTCAATATCAAAGCTCTGGTTCGTCGAGTCAGCCAGCAAAAGGTGGAAGAGGTCATCTTAGCCATTAGCCCTACCACAGAAGGTGATACGACATCCATGTACGTTGGTGGGCTTCTAAAACCCTTCACTCGCGTGACTCAGATTGCCTTTGGGTTGCCGATGGGAGGTGATTTAGAATATGCAGACGAAGTGACATTGGCACGTGCGTTAGAAGGTCGGCGCGAATTGGAGTAAAAAAAAGGACGCTCTTCAGAACGTCCTTCCTATCTCTAGAAGAGGTTGTATGACCAATAGCGATCGTTGGGCTACTTCATCTTTTGCTTGATAAACGTCAAGATTTGAGCCATTTGTTTCTTCATTGCATCCATTTCCGCCTGCATCTTGGCGATCTTGATGTTGAGCGCCTGAATTTCTGCGGCTCCTGCACCTTCTGTTGGCGGAACGGTTGGAGCGGCAGCAGGGCGACGTTTTGCTTTCGTCATCGCCGCTTTGATGGCTTCAATTAGCCCTTTTTGGTCAAACGGCTTTTGGACAAACTCAAAATAGTCGAACGGTTCTCGGAATTTTTCAGCCACTTCTTCCTTTCGACCGGACATCAGCACGAGAGGAATGGTCTGCAAATCGGCTTGACCCTGAATTTGCTGAAAAACTTCCCAACCGCTCATGCGAGGCAGCAAGAAATCTAACATAATAATAGTCGGGCGCTCCTGCCGAATTTTGTTAATGCCCTCAACGCCATCTTTGGCTTCTAGGACTTCAAAATTTCCTTTTGGCAGCATGTCTCGCACCATCGTGCGAATCACGGCGCTATCGTCGATAACTAAAATCTTGTGACCTGCCACAACTGGACTCCTGTTTAACGGTACTGAGAGAACAACTTTAATATCGTCAGGGAATAGTGTCGGGATCTGATGCGGGAATTTGGTGGGCCAAAGAGAAACGGACATCCTGAGCCTAGAACTCTTATAAGTAGAAATAAGATGTTCAGAAGGAGCTTGGCAGATGCCCTTCTTATTCACTCGGCAATGGTAAATTCGGTATTAAGATGTGCCAAACACGACTTAGTGTAGCTCCTAACTTTGGAATTGAACGAAAGGTTCTGCATTACTCTTAGAGTGATGAATCCCCGATCTAGCTCTGGTTTAGCCCCCAAGCCTAAATACCGCACTTGCCAGCAAATTTACTGAACTGAGTCCTAGTATTCCCACCTCTATGTCACCTGAAACGAATTCCAACCTTTCTTCGGAATCTTTTTCACGCCGCCCGCCTGAAATTGTTGCGATGCCCGATTGGTTAAGGCGTCCCATTGGCAGAGCAAGTGAGATTTCAACCGTTCAGAGAATTATCAAACAGCGCAACATTCATACGATCTGTGAAGAAGGACGTTGCCCGAATCGAGGCGAATGTTACGCCCAAGGAACGGCTAGTTTCTTACTCATGGGGCCGACCTGTACTCGGTCGTGTGGGTTTTGTCAGGTTGATAAGGGCCACGCTCCGATGCCGCTTGATCCCGATGAACCTCGTAAGGTTGCTGAGTCAGTGCGATCGCTGGGATTACGCTACGTTGTGCTAACCTCTGTGGCGCGAGATGACTTGCCCGATCAAGGAGCAGGTTGGTTTGCTCAAACCATGACGCAGATCCGTCAGGTGAATCCAGAGACGCAAATTGAGGTGTTGACGCCAGATTTTTGGGGTGGGCGAGACGATGGAATACCACCGGAAGACTTGCAGCAGCAGCGAATTGCGAGAGTTGTAGCGGCGAAACCTGCTTGCTATAACCATAATATTGAAACGGTGAAGCGATTGCAGGCTCCGGTGCGACGGGGAGCGAAGTACGATCGCACGCTCCGAGTTCTGCAATTGGTAAAAGAACTTGATCCGACCATTCCTACTAAGTCAGGCGTGATGTTGGGACACGGGGAAACCGAAGCAGAAGTGATCGAAACGCTAAGCGATCTGCGGGGAGTGGCGTGCGATCGCGTCACCCTCGGTCAATATATGCGTCCCTCATTGGCACATCTTCCCGTTCAGAAATACTGGCATCCTGATGAGTTTGAGAACCTAGGCGCGATCGCCCGCAAAATGGGATTTTCTCACGTGCGATCAGGCCCGTTAGTCAGAAGTTCTTACCATGCAGGGGAAGAAGGGTAGCAGAGCGACGTTGCCCAACATCGCTGATGCGCCTATTGCTGACGGGAAACAGCTTGCGATTGGCGTTGTCAAGCTCCGAACGGTTCCTTCGGAGTTGCGCTTTGCGCTAATCGCGGCTCAAGCGGGATGCGATCTTCACAGCTTAGCGAAGCTAATTGCGACCCATTCACCAGATCGCTCGTGATCAATTGCTTCAAATCCGGCTTTATCTAATGCTGTAGTCACTTCAGTTTCGTAGTCAGCAGTGAACCCAGAGGTAATCAGAAGCCCGGAGTGAGCCTCGGTTTGACGTAGCGATCGCCCGTAATCTTCTGCCAAATCAATGTGTACCCGCGCAAAGATATTGGCAACGATCAGATCAAAGCGGGCAGTCGGTTCAAGGGTGGTGACTGTATCAAGGGTTCCGCCCATCCAGTGACCCAACTGGCTGCCTCGACCCAAACTACCTTTCATTACAGTAACGCGGTCTTGAACGCCATTGCGATCGACAGCATCTTGCGTCGCTTCCACAGCGGTTGGATCGTTATCGAGGGCAAGAACCTGAGCGTTTAGGCCTGCGATCGCGACACTCAAGATGCCAGAGCCGCAGCCTAGATCTAACACCTGCATTGAAGGAGTAACGTGTCGCTCAATCAAGTGCAAACTCAGCACCGTCGCTGGATGCAGCCCACTGCCAAAGCTCAAACTTGTTTTCAGCCGGAGTGGAACATCCTTTGCCGTTGCTGTAAACGGCGCATTGGGGCTAAGGATTACAAATCGTCCGACTCGATGAATTAAAGCAGCTTCGGCGTCAGGCGCTATTTCGTCTACGATCGCGACTTCCAAAGCAGTGGTTTGTCCGGTTCGATGCAGTGGAGAGAGCAACTGACTAATTTTTGCCACCTGTGCTTTCGCCTGCATTCGGTCAGGTAGATAAAAACGAATCGTGAATGCCCAAGGTTTGTTCGCCTCGCTTGGGGCCTGACCTGCTCTGTTGTAATTTACAATGCGAAGATCATTCGTGTAATGATGTTCAGCCAGCAGCGTCCGAACCCAGTCAACCGCCTCAGCCGTTGCATCCAGGCTCAACTCAATCCATGACATAGCATTTCTTTTGGGGTTCTTTGCGATCCTACCCTTTTTTCTACACTGCTAGGAATTGTTGAATGACATCATTGCTCAATTGACTCGTTGGACCCGATGCAACCATGCTGCCTTTCTGCATGGCGTAGTACCAGTCTGCCTGCCGCACAAAATGCAAATGTTGCTCTACCAGCAGCACGGAAATACCTGTCGTTTCAATAATCCGTCGGACGGCAGCTTCAATTTCCAGAATGATTGAGGGTTGAATGCCTTCAGTTGGTTCGTCAAGAACCAGTAAGCGAGGACGACCCATCAGGGCACGGGCGATCGCAAGCTGCTGCTGCTGTCCACCACTCAAATCACCACCCATACGAGACAGCATCGTTTTCAGCACCGGAAAAAGCTCGAATATTTCTTCTGGAATCTCCTGCTTTTTCGGGCGCTCTAGCAACGCTTCTAGGCCTAAAATCAAATTCTCTTTAATGGTGAGCCGAGGAATCACTTCCCGGCCTTGAGGGACATAGCCAATGCCTAATCTTGCCCGTTGGTCGGTTGTTCTGGCAATAATCGAGTGTCCGTCTAGCTTCAGGTTGCCGCTCCGGGGTTTGAGGATGCCCATGAGCGTCTTTAACATTGTGGTTTTGCCAACTCCATTGCGACCAATTAGACAGACCATTTTGCCCGGAAAAACGGTCATATTCACATCACGGAGAATGTGGCTTTCTCCGTAATACACGTTGAGATCGTTGACTTCCAGCATTGGTAAGTCTGTATCTGGTTTCGTTGGCTCTAGCGTTGCATTAGCGTAACTCATGGTGTTGTAGTAGAGCGTTGTAATAGAGAGAATTATGAAGTTAGATAATCAAGCCGCAGCGTGATCGTCCTCTTGCTTACCGAGATACACTTCAATGACTCGCGGATCGTTCTGGACTTCATCCATTGAGCCTTCGCACAGAACTGTTCCTTGATGTAGAACCGTAACTTTCCGAGCAATCTGGCGCACAAATTCCATATCGTGTTCAATCACAATAATGGAATGGCTCTCGGCTAAGGCAAGCAGTAGATTACCGACGTTCTCGGTTTCCTCATCGGTTAGTCCGGCAACGGGTTCATCGACCAATAAAAGATCCGGTGACTGTGCGACCAACATGCCGATTTCTAAGCGCTGCTTTTCCCCATGAGAGAGCAATGCCGCTTTAAGGTCGGCTTTTGTCTCTAAGCCGATTGTCTCAATCAAGCCTGCTACCGTCCGCCGTTCTGCGCTAGACGGCTTACCAAACAAAGCATTCCAGACGTTCTTATAACGGTTGCAAGACAGTTCTAAATTTTCTCGCGGTGTCAGATTCAGATAGATCCGTGGCGTTTGGAACTTTCGTCCCACGCCTAACCGAGCGATTTGATACTCGACGTTGCCCTTGATTGATTTTCCCTTAAACGTCACCTGTCCGGTTGTGGGCTTTGTTTTTCCTGTAATCACATCTAGGAACGTTGTTTTGCCTGCGCCGTTGGGTCCAATAATCACCCGTAGCTCGCCTGTGTCTAAACTGAAGTTAAGGTTATTGAGTGCCCGAAAGCCATCAAAATTAACGGTCAGATTCTCGATTTGTAAGATTTTTTCGCTCATACTGCACGTCTGGGTCTTCTTCTAAACTGGGATAGGTTTGGAGCGGACGCCGCTTGTTGATCTGCGATCGCACGAGCCGGACGCCATCCTCTCGCAGCCAGCCAAGGATGCCGCCGGGTAACACCGTCACAACGATCAGAAACAGTCCGCCTTGGAAAAAGTACCAAATTTGCGCATACTGCTCGCTCAAAATACTTTTGGCGAAATTCACAATCAGTGTGCCAAGAATGGCACCCACGATCGTGGCGCGTCCGCCGACTGCCACCCAAATTACCATCTCGATCGAGAAGGCAATATTCATCGCTTGCGGTGTAATAATGCCCGACTGCACCGTGTAGAGTGCGCCCGCAATTCCGGCAAGTCCCGCAGAAATGGCAAACACCAACACCTTAAACATCGTGGGATCGTAGCCTGAAAACCGCATTCGGGCTTCATCGTCTCGCACAGCCACAAGTAGCCGTCCGGAGCGTCCACTTGTGAGCCAGCGGCTGAGCGCATAGCCGCCCACAAGCAGCAAAATGGTCAGTGTATAGAGAAATGCTTGAATGGGGGGCGAACTGACGGTCTGCCCAAAAATGGTAGCGGTATCCGTTTTCAGACCGTTGGTTCCGTTGATCAATTTTTGTTGACCATTAAAGAAGTTGAAGAATACGATCAGCGCTGCCTGAGTCAGAATCGAGAAATAAACGCCCCGGATTCGGTTTCGGAACACGAGATAGCCGAGAATCGCGGCCACGATCGTCGGAATGAAGACGATCGCAAATAGGGTAAATGGCAACGAATAGAATGGTTGCCACAACCACGGAAGCTCCGTCACGCCGTAGGGCGAGAAGAAATCGGGTAATTGACCATCGGGAAGCTGCAACAGCAGAAACATCGCCAAGCTGTAGCCGCCGAGGGCAAAGAAAACGCCGTGACCTAAACTCAGAATTCCGGTGAATCCCCAAATCAGGTCAATGCCCAGTGCTGCGATCGCCAGGGCTAAATATCTCCCCAGCAGATTCACGCGAAATCCTTGACCCGAACCGACTAAAATCGGTGGAATCACGAACAGCAGCAGCAGCGCGATCGCGGCGACGATGCCTGCTTCGAGCAAAAGCCTCTGTCGAGCTTTGGGTTTAGATTGTATTAGTGCATCCACTAGCTTTATTTCCAACTGAAGGGAGCCTGCCTCTAAGCTTCTATGAGCTAGGATCATCAAACTGTAGCGAGTGACGCAAACCGTTAGTCACCTTAGTGCCGTTCTAAAGAATTACCGTCAGTTTAAGCATCCACTGTTCGTCCTTTCTGCGGGAACAGCCCACCAGGACGAAACTGTAGAAACGCAATAATCAACGCGAACACCAATACCTTCGCCATGCTAATGGTTGAAAAGAAGGCAAACGTATCTGATAACGGTTTAATCGGGGCAGTCAGATCAACCAGCGTATTCGAGCCGATCAGATAGTTAGCGGTGCCGATCGCAAGGGCAGCAATAATGCTACCCGCCAGCTTACCGACACCCCCAACCACCACCACCATGAAGGTATCGACGATGTAGTTTTGTCCTGTATTCGGTCCAACTGATCCGAGCAAACTCACCGCACAGCCTGCCAGCCCTGCTAATCCTGAACCCAAGGCAAACGTTAGCGCATCGACTTTCTTAGTGGGAATGCCAAGACATGCACTCATGGTTCGATTCTGCGTCACAGAGCGAATTCGTAAACCCCACGACGTGTTATTCAAAAACCAATACACTCCGACGACACAAGCGATCGTCAGCACAATAATAAAAATTCGGGCATAGGAGAACTGCGTTCCGGCGATGGGAAATCCCCCTCTTAACCATTTCGGCGCAGTTACGTCCACATTGCGAGCGTCAAACCACAGTTTTGTAAAAGCAGGTTTGTAGAGTGTGCCGAGAACATTGCCCGTCGCGATCGCGGCAGCCGCCGATAATGGAATCATGATCGTTAGAAACCAACCGCGTGCCCGTTCAAAATCAGTACGACGGGCGACGATCCACATCGCTCCAAAGAACAGCAGGCAAAATAGAGCCACGATTGTCACGAGTTGCCAACTGACGCTGCGGACAAGCTGCTGCAAAATCAAGCTGACGCCCCAAGTTGCCAGCAAGGTTTCGAGCGGTCGCCCATAGAGATAGCGAATGACGCCTCGCTCTAAAACCAACCCAAAGATCGCCGTTACGATGAACGCGGCGATCAGCGCAATAAAAATGTAGATCCCAAACAGAGGTGTTCCTTTCAGTGCATTCTGCACCATGTAAGTGGTATATGCACCCAACATCATCAACTCACCGTGTGCCATATTGATCACACCCATGAGTCCGAATACGATCGCAAGACCCAACGCGGCAAGTAACAGCACTGATCCGAGGCTGATGCCGCTAAAAATTCCGTCTAGTAGTCCTGATAGCATGAGGCTTTCCTAAAGATGGGTAAGGGACGCTGAAAGGCGTCCCTTCTTCTTACGTCGTCTTGTACTTGCCGCCTTTGGCTGGATCAGACCAGTCGCACGCAAATCCTTTCGTATCGGCTACAAACTGATTCCACGGCACGGGCTTCACTGCTTCCTTGGTCTCGTAGACAATCTTAAACAGCGAGTCCTCACCTACTTCGCCAATGCGAACGAACTTAGACAAGTGATGGTTTGGATTCATCGTGATCCTGCCTTCTGGCGCATCAAAGGTCTGACCGTAGGCGGCGGTTTTCACCTTTTCTAAATCCTCATACGTTCCCGCCTTCTCAACCGATTGCTTCCACAGATACACCATGATGTAAGCAGCTTCCATTGGATCGTTAACCACGCGATCGCTGCCATACTTCGCCTTGAATGCATCTACAAACTTGGTACTAGCAGGCGAATTGACAGTTTGAAAATAGTTCCATGCGGCGTAGTGCCCTTGGAGATAATCCACCCCGATCGCTTTGACTTCTTCTTCGGCAATACTGACCGACATCGACGGATATTTATCAGGGTTCAAACCAGACGCTTGCAGTTCTTTAAAGAACGCAACGTTGCTATCGCCGTTCAAGCTGTTGTAGATCACGCCGCCATTCGGCAACGCCTGCTTGATCTTTTGAATTACCGATTTGACTTCTGTGCTGCCGAGCGGAATGTAGTCTTCGCCAACCGTATTGCCGCCTTTTGCCGCTAACTGCGCTTTGATAATGGTGTTGGCGGTGCGAGGGAAGACATAATCTGAGCCGACTAGGAAGAATTCTTTGCCTTTGTTCTCTAGCAGCCAATCGACTGAAGGCTCGATCTGTTGGTTTGGCGCTGCACCCGTGTAGAAGACATTTTTCGAGCATTCTTGCCCTTCATACTGCACCGGATACCACAGCAGGCTGTTTTTTGACTCAAACACAGGCAAGACGGCTTTGCGGCTTGCCGATGTCCAGCAGCCAAACACCGTTGCCACTTTGTCTTGATCGATCAGTTTCTTCGCCTTCTCTGCGAAGGTAGGCCAATCGGAGTTGCCGTCTTCGATAATCGCTTCGATTTGCTTACCGAGGACGCCACCCGCTTTGTTGATTTCTTCGATCGCTAGGTTCTCGGCATCCACGACGCTCTTTTCGCTAATCGCCATCGTGCCGCTCAGCGAGTGTAAAATTCCCACCTTAACGGTATTGCCCGCCGCTGATGTGGAGGCAGCAGTCGAAGCAGCAGGCGACGCTCCAGGACTAGCCGTTGTGGAAGGATTGCTCCCGCAGGCTTTAAGAAGAATGCTCCCAGCGGCAGTGGAGCCTAGAATCATAAATTCACGCCGACCGAACGATTTTGCCATATCTAGTGTTGCTCTCCACGGGAATAGTGCGTTTAACTCAATCTGGCTCTTCAAGCTATCTGTTCGTCATTAAGGCTGAGCGGTTCTTTCGGGAGGGTGCGCCGTGCTCGATCGCAAATAAAGCAATCTGAGACAGAGAACATTTGCTTTGCAGGCGAATTTCGCTTCAGCTTGGCAAATCAGACTCGCGTTCTAGTCCTCTTCAGACGTGTTTTAATCAATAGCTAAAAGTAGACTCAGTGATAACTCTGAGATATTAGGGCTTCGCTTCGCCGCGAAAATGTATTGAAAACTACAAACCGCTGTTTAGCCACTGCTCCGTGGTTCTAAAATCAGTCCTGAGTGGGTTTCTAAGAAACGAATTATTGTATTAAGCCCGTCCCCAGTTTTGAGGTTTGTAAAGACAAACGGTTTACTGCCTCGCATTTTTCGAGCATCGCGATCCATCACGGCTAGATCTGCTCCAACATAAGGTGCAAGATCGATCTTATTAATCACGAGCAAATCTGATTTTGTGATCCCCGGTCCACCTTTGCGAGGAATCTTGTCGCCTCCCGCGACATCGATCACATAAATATTGAGATCGACAAGTTCTGGGCTAAAGGTTGCAGCTAAGTTATCCCCTCCGCTTTCAACCAGGATTAAGTTGAGAGTTCGAAATCGCCCTTCGAGGTCATCGATCGCCGCTAAATTCATCGAAGCGTCTTCTCGGATCGCCGTGTGCGGACAGCCGCCCGTCTCAACACCAATGATGCGATCGCGCTCTAATGCCTGCGATCGCACGAGATACTGTGCGTCTTCTTGGGTGTAAATATCGTTTGTGACGACCGCAATGCTGTAGCGCGATCGCATCGCTTTGCACAACGCATCCACTAAAGCTGTTTTTCCCGACCCAACCGGGCCTGCGACTCCGACTCGAAACGCATTCATACCCTGCCCCAACTAAAAAAATTCGTAATTCACCATTGAGACCTTACCTCAATTCTGAATTACGAATCGTGAATCACAAACTAGTTTGAGGATTCGGGCTAAGTTTAGTATTCGGGCACAGAAGGATCAACATCGCGACTCCAAGCCGTAATGCCGCCCGTTACATTCGTGCCTTCAATTCCGGCTTCTTTAAGAATTGCCAACGCTTTCGCCGATCGCCCGCCCATTTTGCAGTGAGCAATTAACTTATGACCGTTGAGCAATTCTTTGACTTTTTCAACGCCTGATCCGTTCTCAATGTCGGGGAGTGGAACCAAGACAGAACCTGGAATTTTGGCAATCTCGACTTCGTTCGGATTGCGGACATCGAGCAGCACATATTCATTGCCGATCGCGCCACTATCAATCAGCTGTTTCAACTCAGTTGCAGACATTTCTTGCACGTTTTTACGCTCCTGTTCTTCAGCCGCTTTCGCTTGAGGAATGCCACAGAACTCCTCATAATCGATCAACTTTTCGATGACCGGACGCTCTGGATTTGGACGCAACTTTAGCTCTCGGAATTTCATCTCCAGCGCATTGTAGAGCAACAGTCTTCCGCTGAGAGTGTTTCCAGCTCCCAAAATAATTTTAATCGCCTCAGTCGCTTGAATCGTGCCGATAATGCCGCACAGCACACCCAAAACGCCCCCTTCTGCACAAGAAGGAACCAGTCCGGGTGGCGGGGGTTCTGGGTACAAATCGCGATAGTTGGGTCCACCCTCGTAGTTGAAGACCGTTGCCTGTCCTTCAAATCGGAAGATAGAACCGTATACGTTGGGTTTACCCAGCATGACACAGGCATCGTTGACTAGATATCGAGTGGGAAAGTTATCCGTTCCATCAATCACAATATCGTAGGGTTCAGCAATCTCTAAAGCGTTGTCAGATCTGAAACTCGTTTCGTAGAGATCGACTTGACAGTGAGGATTAATTTCTAGAATTCGATTCTTAGCAGACTCGATCTTAGGTTTACCCACCCAAGACGTTCCGTGAATGATTTGCCGTTGCAGATTAGAGCTATCGACAATATCAAAATCGACAATTCCGAGTCGCCCGATTCCCGCTGCTGCTAAATAGACCAACAGTGGAGAACCGAGTCCTCCGGTTCCGACACACAAAATACTGGCAGCTTTGAGCCGTTTTTGACCCTCAACGCCAACTTCCGGCAAAATCAAATGGCGTGAATAGCGCGCAATATCGTCTTGAGTTAACTGGATATCATCCAGATTGGGATTTAGCATGGTGCGTTTGCTGAGATGAACAGAGTGCTAGGGACTGTCTTGGAGAATCAACACGTCCTCTTCGTGAAAAACCTGTTGATCCTTGAGGCTCCAGCTACGGACATCGCCTGCTTTGCCTTGGGGTACAGAGACGATCAGATATGAATACTGCTGCCAAGCAGCTGCGCGATCGTACTCCGAGGGTTCAGCCGGACAATCAGGATGAGAGTGATAGATACCGATGATATCTAAACCAAGAGTTCGTCCGTGTTTCATTGCCACCAGCATTGCTTCGGGTGGAATCAAATAACGGCGCTTCTTCGTTAGGTCAGACTGGGCTTCCTCTCTCCAGATGTTCTTCGTCGCTCGAACTTCCATGACGGTTTTCCCAGTGGGGTCACTCGTGCCCAACAGCAAACCACAGCACTCTTCTGGATAGGTGCGGTTGGCATGAGCCTGAATGCTGGCCAAATGCTGAGAGTCGAGGCTGAGAACCACGGCAGGATGATCTTTGGATAAGACAGACACCTATTGTAAGACAGGATCGAACCGTCCGCGTCAACCATCTATAGGACTCTGAACCTAAAGGACTCTGAACGCCTTTTCTAGCTCAGCTCAAAACAGGCATGTCAAAACAAGCTATGAAACTGCCGCGAAACGTGTCACCCATCCTTCTGACTATCACGAATTACCGTCACAGGATTGTAGTGGGCGTCGCTCCCCTAGGCAGATAGAATAGAGAATGCAATTGCCGATCCTCTTTGGGAGAGAACACATTATGGTACAAGTTACCGCACAATCTACAAGCGGACTTGATATTCCTAGCCTCGATGCGGAACTTGAAAGCCAAAGTCCGCAAAAAATTCTCGAACGCGCCTTGAGTCAGTTCGATAACATTGCCATCTCTTTTAGTGGAGCGGAAGATGTTGTCTTGATCGACATGGCGCACAAAATCAGAAAAGATATTAAAGTCTTCAGCCTCGATACCGGACGCCTGCACGCAGAAACCTATCAGTTTATCGATCGCGTCAGAAAGCATTACGGCATTGCGATCGACATCATGACTCCCGATTCGGCTCAACTCGAAGCAATGGTTAATGCCAAAGGGCTCTTTAGCTTCTACGAAGACGGGCATCAAGAATGCTGCGGCATTCGTAAAGTCGCTCCTCTGCGGCGCAAGCTCTCAACCCTAGATGCCTGGATTACTGGACAGCGCAAAGATCAGAGCCCATCGACTCGTGCAAGCGTTCCAGTTGTACAAATCGATACGGCGTTTTCCACTGAGGATCACAACTTAATCAAATTCAACCCCCTCTCCAGCTGGTCATCAGCGGATGTCTGGATGTATATCCGCTCGTATGACGTGCCCTACAACTCTCTCCACGATCGCGGATTCATCAGCATTGGCTGCGAACCCTGTACTCGCGCTGTTCTTCCCAATCAGCACGAGCGAGAAGGACGCTGGTGGTGGGAAGAGGCGACCAAGAAAGAATGCGGTCTGCACGCGGTTAACCCATCTCAAGCTTGATGCACAGATCGCTCAGCAGGAAATAATGCCGTAGAATAGGAAGGTTGTCTACATACGATCGCAGGCGAAATCATGGCAGTTCCTAAGAAGAAAACATCAAAATCAAAGCGAGATAAGCGTAAAGCCACCTGGAAGCGCAAAGCTGATCTTCAGGCTCAACGGGCGCTCTCCCTCGGAAAATCCATCCTGACGGGACGGGCACAGGGCTTTGTTTACCCAACCAATGAGGAAGAGGAAGAAGAGTAAGAGTAGTGACACTCTATCAAAGTGGGGATTATTAAAGTTGAGATTCGGTTTTACATTGAGTCTGCTACTGTGATGATTAAGTGCTGTTGTAGGACAAGCGCATGGCAGGAAAATTTTTCAAAAAGCCAGGCTCAGAGTACGGCGATCGTGTCCCTAAAGGTCAGCATTTGACCAATGGCTTCCCAGTGCTGACCTACGGCGGAACTCCCCACGTTGATCGAGACACCTGGCAGTTTAGGGTCTGGGGCTTGGCAAAGGAAACTACCTTTAGCTGGGCAGAGTTGATGGCAATGCCTCAGACTGATTTTACGGCTGACTTTCACTGTGTTACCACTTGGTCAAAGCTAGACGTGCAGTGGACAGGTGTGAAAGTCGTCGATTTTATGAAGCATGTCGAGGTTGACCCCGCTGCTGTTCACATCATGGAGCACTGCTACGGGGACTACACCACCAATATTTCAATGGACGATTTTTTGCGTGAGGAAAATTTCTTTGCTCACACAGTGTTTGGCGAACCGCTTCCGCCCGATCATGGAGGGCCGCTTCGGCTCGTTGTTCCTCATCTTTACGCTTGGAAAAGCGCTAAGTGGATTAACGGCTTAGAGTTTCTGTCTAAAGAAGAGCTAGGCTTTTGGGAGCGAAACGGCTATCACCATCGCGGGGATCCCTGGAAAGAAGAACGGTATAGCGGCCGGTAATAACGCAGAAAGGTCGGGGTGTTATCACCTCGACCTTTTTTGTGTAAATAGCTTTTTTATGAACAGAAGTTACGACGGTTAGTAAATAGGTAGGAGAACTGTAAACGTGCTTCCCTCACCTGCGCCAGAGCGGACGCTGATCGTGCCGTTGTGAGCTTGAGCAATTCGGCGCGACAGATGCAGGCCGAGACCGCTTCCCGATCGCTTGTGTTTACCTGAATTAAAGCTCTCAAACAGCGTGCTTTGTTCTTCTAAAGGAATGCCGGGACCCGTGTCAATCACTTCAAGCTTAACGGCTGCCGTTGAAGACATATGGGCTTTAGATAAGCGCACCGTTACCGAACCTTGATCTGTAAATTTGATCGCGTTTCCGATTAGGTTGGTCAGAACGCGCCGCAATTCGATGCGATCGCCCTTGATCGAATAGTCTTCACCCGCCTTAGCGGATGGCTCAAACCTAAGTTCTAAGCTCTTGTCGATCGCCAGAGACGATAATTCCTCAATCACCTCTTGAGTTAGCTCTAGCAGGTTCACTGGCGAGAAGGTGAGAGTCTTACGTCCTGCTTCGTAGCGGTAGACCTCAAGCAGCATATTCACCATCGTCAGCAAATTTTGATTGCTGCGAACCATGATCGAGATCGCTTCTTGCACATCGTCGGGTAGCTCTCCCATGACACCTTGCGCCAGCAGATCTAACATGCGATCGGCAGCAACGAGCGGGGTACGCAAATCGTGGGTGAGACGAGAGACAAAATCTTCTCGCTGACGGGCAATTTGATCCCGCTCATCCACGCTGTGTTTTAGGCGTAGCAAGGCTCTGACTCGCGCCAGAAGCTCATCAAAGTGAACGGGCTTACGGATGAAATCGTCTGCTCCCGTATCTAGCCCCTGCGCTACACTTGGCTGGTCGTAAGCTGTTGTGAGCAGAATCGGCATAAACGGTAGCTTGGTATTGTCACGGATTCGACGAGTCACCTCATAGCCATCCATGCCAGGCATCATGACATCGAGCAGTACCAAGTCAGGTGGAGCCTGGTCGATCTTGTCTAGGGCTTCTCTACCGCTTTCTGCAAGTTCGACTTCGTAGCCTTCATCTTGGAGAATCGCTTGGATCAGCAGACAATTGTCGGGTGTGTCGTCTACAACGAGAATTCGATCCACGTTACGAGTTTGGGTAAGAGATCTGTAGTTCATGCGACTCTACAAAGAGGGCACGGTTTTTCTAATGTGAATTCATACATTATGTAATAAACACTACTTTCGCTAGATCTAACCTCATTCTTGCGAGTGATCTTTTGATTTTTCTTTCGTGTGGGAGTTGACGTACTCCACAGCAATCGGTGTAATATCCTGCACGACCTGATTTACGATTTGGCGTTCTGTTTCTGTCCAGTGACGCGATCGCGCCATTAAGCAAGGTTGCAGTACTCCCCAAAGGTGCTGATCTTGGCAAAGGTGAGCATGAATCAGGGCGCGATGACCAAAATTTTCTTGCTCAAACTGTCGATTTAATTGAGCAGAACTAGCGGTTTTAACGTCTTCAATAAATAGAGACGGTTCGGTTCTCAAAGCAGCAGCAAACATTGGATCTTCATCGGGTAACGAGGTTGGTTCGGGCTTCCATTCCTCGTCATAAACCGTGGGAACATCAGGCGAGCGAACCCAACAAAAGGGTACTTTACCCATGCGTGTCTCGGGCTGTCGCAGATACAAAAAGCAGCGATCGCACTGCAAAAATTCTGCGATCGCGCGCATCAGATCAGAAAAGCGCTCTTCTGACGACTGCTCACTCGCCAAAACTTCAGCAATTTGGCTCGGTAATTGGATAGTATCTGTCATTTCTTGCTATTGTTTTTGCTCTTAACAAATGTCCACTCTACTAATTGGCGCGGTGCTTCTTTGAGAGCGGCAGTGAGAGTGGCATTATTCTCAAACTTGATCTGGTTGAGATTAGAAACCTCGATATTGACGGTGAAGCGATCGTCCTCAAAACACCACGGTTCGATCGTGACGATTCCATCGCTAAACTGCCGAATGTCGTAGCGTTTGCCATCGTGGGCTTTGCTTACTTCAAGGGCGCGTTCGTCCTCTGGAAGCTGAGCTTGACAAAGAATGAGAGAGCAGCGATCGCACCACTGCAAAAAGTCATAGGCGCTAGAAGCATCCTCTTTGGAAATCTCTAGCTCTTGACACCACCGCTTCTGATCTTCGATCTGGTCATCTAAGAATTCATCGGCTTCTTTAGACGTTCCGCGCTGCGACTCCAGCAACCGAGACATATGCATCGACGTTAAGAGAGCAACCCATCGACCGCGATAAAGAGAATCTTGCAAATGCTTTCTCAATCGGGGAAAAGAAGTCTCTGGGTCTTGCGTAAAGTCCATCGGCGCACCCGCTTTTGTGAGATTGTTTTCTTCCCACTCTTTTTCTAAATCATCGTGGTGCGAAATTGCTGCCAGCGTCTCATACAGTCTTGGAGGAGCCTCTTTCCTGCGCCATTGACCTGCAATTTGGGCAGCCAGTAGAGCGTGGGCACGATGGTAAATCACCTGCCACCCCGTTTGAGTCGGATGTACGATCATAGAAGTAAAGTTAGAAACTCAAAAGTTAACACTTCTTCAAAGTGTATTGATATTAACAGAAGACTTAAATCTACCCTGCGATCGATAGACCGTGTTAAGCGCGATGTAATCGCGTGAGCTGATGTTGAATCAGCAGGAGCGCGATCGCAAGTCCAACCAGTACGACAGGAATGCTGGCTAAGCCGATTGAGGCCGCAATCCATCCTAATGCTGTCGGAATCGTCGCCGCGCCCAAGCTCGCCACACTCGTTACAAATCCGATCGCTGCCGGAACTAATGCGCTCGGCACTCGCTGCGGCATTAGCCAAATGGTGGCTGGAAAAATCGGTGCTAGAGCAAACCCAATTAGGGGCAGGCTGAGCCATTGGCCGGGCACTAACCACCAGAGGAGTAACCCAATTGTCAGAACCAAGAGTGAGAAATTAATGGTGCGGCTCGCCCCTAGCCTTGCTAGAAAGTAGCCCAAGCTAAACCGCCCTAACGTTAAGCCCAACCAATAAGCACTGACACTGTACCCAGCAATTAGCGTAGATGTCCCTCGACTGACCGCTTCAACCGTATATGCCCAATTGCCAACTGCGCTTTCTGTTCCTACATACACAAGTAAAAGCAATCCAGTGAGCAGTACGGCTGGAATTTGTAACGCCAACCGTAAATTAGAGGAAGTGCTGTCATGGGAAGTGGCTCTGCGAACACTCATAGGGCGGTAGTTGGATGATACAATCCACAATACAGCCAGCACAAATATGCCAACAATAGCGGCAATGACTAAATAAACTAATCGCCAATCGAATCCCAATGCTAATAGAGTTGTTGCGATCGCAGGCCCTAACAATGCTCCAACACCATAAAATCCGTGTAGAATGCCAATCAGATTAGCATTCTGCGAATCGCTCACAATATAGGTATTAATCCCGGCATCAATGAGTCCAATCCCCAATCCTAGCGCTACTCCTGTGACGATCATCAGCCACCAAAACGGAGACAGGGCGTAAATCATCACCGCGCTGGTTAAAAGGACGCCAGCGAGCAACAGCATTCGGGCAAGCCCGATACGAGCACTAAGCAGACTACTCGCGATCGCGGCAGTGACGTATCCCCCAATCTGGCTAATGAATAGGAAAGTGACTGTTGCCGGAGTGAGATTGTAGGTCTTCACAATGGACGGCAGCAACACGCCTAATCCTCCTTCTGTCACACCGATTGCAATGAACGCATAGAGGGAGAGAGCAATGCCAATCCAAGCTGGATGCTGAGAGCGGTGCGCATCATGAGGAATGAGCGATTGACTGATCCAAGCCGTAAATCGCTGCAACCATTGTTTGACCATGTTATTTAGCCTTAAAAGCTCAAAATCAGGATTGGTGGCTCCTGATTTCTGTGGCTGTGACTCCTCAGTGTGTCATCAAAAGTGTGTCATCAAAGTTTAGGTTTTATCTATCCCGTGAGTGATAGCGACTGCAAATACTTTGCTGATAGAGTATTAACTAATGTTTTGTTAAGTAATGTGACACTAACCATTAGCCCAACCTTAGCTTTGTGCCGCAACTCGAACAAGCATGTAATGTAAATTCTGATTTGCGTGTCAGAAAGAGTTCTAATCTTCAATAACCCTATCTGGAGAAAATAACGTGTCATATCAGAAAGGCGCGATGATGCAGTACTTCCATTGGTATCTTCCTAACGATGGGAAGCATTGGGATAGGCTCAAAGACGAGGCGCAAACGTTGGCAGAGAAAGGATTTACGTCTCTATGGCTGCCCCCTGCTTACAAAGGTGTGGGTGGAAAAAATGAAGTCGGCTATGGTGTTTATGACCTCTATGACTTGGGCGAATTCGACCAGAAGGGATCGATTCGGACTAAATATGGCACTCGCGAGCAGTATTTAGATGCCCTTAAAGCCCTTAAAGCGACTGGCATTCGTGCCTATGCAGATATTGTTCTGAACCATATGATGGGCGGGGATCAGGTCGAAGCTGTAAAAGCGGTTCCTTACCCCCGTGATAATCGGCTTAATCCGAAAGGAGAGCTATACGAGATCGAAGCCTACACGCACTTCAACTTTCCGGCTCGCCAAGGCAAGTACTCCTCCTTCGAGTGGCACTGGTGGCATTTCGACGCGGTGGATTACAACGCGAACAACCCAGACGATGACTCTACTATCTTCGTGTTTGAAGGAAAATCGTTTGATGATTATGTCGCGCTTGAGAAGGGTAATTTTGACTATTTGATGGGCTGCGACTTAGATTTTGGAGAAGAGTCCGTCCGCGATCAGCTAGTCGAATGGGGCAGGTGGTATGTTGAAACAACGAATGTAGATGGGTTTCGGATTGATGCGGCGAAACATATTTCTGCTTGGTTTTTCCCAGATTGGCTAGAGGCAATGAATCAGGTGGTTGAAGAGCCACTGTTTGCAGTCGCTGAATACTGGGAATTTAGCGTTGAAGCTCTAGAAGCTTATATTCACAACACCCAAGGTAAAGTAGCCCTCTTCGATGTGCCGCTTCACTTTAATTTTCACAGTGCGAGTCAGGCGGGCGATCGCTATGATATGCGGCAAATTTTAGACGGCACATTGGTGAAAAAACAGCCCGCGTTTGCGGTTACATTTGTTGCTAATCATGATTCTCAAGCGCTGCAAGCGTTAGAGTCGGTGGTCGAACCCTGGTTTAAGCCATTGGCATATGCAATTATTTTGCTGCGTCAAGATGGTTATCCGTGTGTGTTTTATCCAGACTATTACGGAACAGAGTATGAGGATGAGGGACAGGACGGGCAGGTACATAAAGTGATCATGCCGTCACACCAATGGCTGATCGATAAATTCTTGGATGCACGTCAGCGCTATACCTACGGTGCTCAGTACGATTACTTTGATCATCCCAACACAATTGGGTGGACGTGCCTAGGAGATGAAGAGCATCCTCAAGCAATGGCGGTGATCTTGAGCAATGGGGCAGAGGGTAAAAAATGGATGGAAGTAGGTAAGCCAAACACAACGTTCATTGATCTGACCGAACACGTTCCAGAGCCAGTGCAAACCAATGATAAAGGTTGGGGTGAATTTAGATGTGATGGCGGGTCTGTGTCCGTGTGGGTAGAGGCTGCTTAAGCCGCACGTACTGCTAGATCTTTGATAGCATTCGTTTTAGAGACAGTTTTCCAGACCGCCTCTATTTTCGTTAAAACTAATTCTCTATAAATCGACACAGAATCGCGGCCTGACTCATCGAATGAAGTCCAGCTTTGCGATTCTGTATCAACTCTTATCAAGTCGAGAGCGGCTCTATTTTCGGGGCAAGCTCTCTTCCGAACTCCGAACCGGGGATGAATCCGCTGGCTCGTGAACGGTTGGCTCTTCTGCATTGTCTTCAGAAATGAGCGGATCGCGATAAAGGCTTCGCTTATTCCTCTTCTTCCTGCCCAGCCCACCCAATCGACCAAACATCTCGTGGAGCAGTAGATAGAAGCAAGGAATGATAAACAACGTGAGAAATGTTGCCAACGACAATCCGGCAAAAACTACAATGCCAAGCGGCTGTAGAAACTCGCCCCCTTGACCTAAACCCAACGCCAGAGGAAACATCCCCAAAACGGTTGTGATGGTCGTCATTAGAATGGGACGCAGGCGCTGAGGTGCAGCTTGCAAAATAGCCGTTCGCCGTCCGACGCCATCCTTTTCTCGAATCTGGTTGGCTAACTCCACCATGATAATGGCGTTGTTCACCACAATTCCCACAAGTAGCACAGCCCCTACGACCACCGTCGCTCCGATCGCAGTGTTGGTGATAAACAGTCCCCAAATTCCACCTGCTAACGCTAAAGGAATTGTGAACATAATGACTAGCGGATCAACAAGAGAGTTGTATTGCACCGCCATCACGACAAATACGAGAAACGCAGCTAACCCTCCTAATAGTGGCAGTGCAGACTGAATCTGCTGATTACTTTGCGCCGCCGTACTTGGTAGCCGACTCACGCCCTCCGGTAGCTGAATCTGTTGGAATACACTCTCAATTTCTTCGAGCGCTCCTCCCAAACTTGCGCCCTCACTCAGCGTCCCTGCAATCTGGTAAACCTGACGTTGGTTAATTCGCTGAATTTCTCCCGGCGCTTGTCCAGTTTCGATTTGGGTGACATCACTGAGTCTGATGAGTTGTCTATCTTCTGTGAATAGCGGCAATTGAGCGAGTTGAGAAGCGTCCTGAATCACAGAATCATCTAATTCAACGCGCACATCGACCAACCGATTTCCCCGTTGAAGTTGAGTTGGAACTGAGCCTTCCAGCGCCGTTTGAATAGTTTCACCAATGTCTTGAATGTTCAGTCCGAGTTCTGACGCTCGTTCGCGATCGCGACGAATCTGAATTTCGGGCTGCCGCCGATCGGCATCTGGACGGTATCGCGCTTGTTTTGCTTGTTGGCTTAAGGCTGCCAAAACTTGGCGTCCGGCTTGTTCTAGCTGATCGGCGTTATTGCCTTGCAGCACT
The DNA here is from genome assembly GCF_059505265.1 of Myxacorys chilensis. NCBI lineage: Bacteria > Bacillati > Cyanobacteriota > Cyanophyceae > Leptolyngbyales > Leptolyngbyaceae > Myxacorys > Myxacorys chilensis. The sequence goes on from NZ_JCACKG010000155.1 coordinate 22,036, forward strand.
ACGTCAACTTCTGCACCCCGTACCGGAGAGTTACTCAAAATCAAACCCCGGACTTGACCCGGACTCAAACGCAAGGTGATATCCACCAGATTGAGTTGGTTGAAGGATTGAGTGACGCGCTCTACAAATTTTTCTACATCGGTATTGGGCTTGAGCGTAATGTTACTCGAACTCCGCAAGGCATTTTCGCTCGTATTGCTGCCAAATAGAAATCCGCCCACTGTGGTGAAGACATATTCGGTTTCCGGTTGCTCAGTTAGAAGTTTATCCACCTCACTCATCACTTTACGGCTGGTTTCAATTGGCGTTCCGGGCGGAAATTGGGCAAACAGATTCGCTTGCCCTGTACTGATGCGCGGCAAGATTTCCTGCGGAATGCGACCCAAGACAAAGAGGCTACTGCCACCCAAAACCAGAAAGGTCAGCGCAACAACTAATACGCGGCGACGCAGCACTTTATTGAGCAGCGATCGATAGCTCTCAATGGCGGATTCAAAGCGCTGATTGAATCCGCCAATGAGCCAGGTTTGTCCCACTCGGCTCGACCACTGAATGGCTAAGAGCCGAGATGCCATCATCGGAACAATTGTGATGGCAACGAGAATGGAAGCGGCAACTGAAAAGCTAATGGTTAGAATCAACTCGTTAAACAGGAGTGCGATGAATCCACCAATGAGCAGAAATGGTAAAACAGCTACTAAGTTTGTACTCGTAGAAGCTAGTAATGCCGATTCAACCGATTGGCTGCTCTCAACTGACTTCTCTATCAATTTTTGCGAACTGAGGTTTGTGTTGGTCTGTTGACCTAGCTTAATACCAACACCATCAGCGATCGTTTCGAGCATCACAATCGAGTTGTCCACGACGATACCAACGCCCAGCGCCAAACCGCCCAAACTGAAGACGTTGAGCGAGAGATTAAACAATCGCATGAAAATAATGGCGACCAACGTGGCGAGTGGAATCGACAGCACAATGATCAGTGTTTGACGAATCGAGCCGAGAAACAGCAGCACCGCGATCGCGGCGAGTGCCGCTCCAATCAAACCGGAACTGGTGACGTTAGAAATCGAGTTGCGGATGAACACCGACTCATCTAGCGTTGGGAACAACTGCATATCTTGAGGAACCACCCCTGAGCGGCGGAGTTCTTCAAGCCGTTTCTTCACCCCTTCTACAACTTGAATGGTGTTGGCATCAGGCTGTTTCTGAATACTGAGCTTGACGGAAGGCTTGCCATTTAGCGATACAAAAATCCGCTGCTGCTGCGTGCCGTCGCTAACCTTGGCAAAGTCTCTTAGATAAACGCGGCTAGATGAAGTTATCGGCGTAGTCGCGGTGGAAGAACTGCCTGACGCATTACCTGATGCACTACTGCTTGACGACGATTGCGATGTGCCAGATGGTGAAGCTTGACCGACTGTGAACGAAAGATTCTCGATTTCGGACGCTTCCTGAAATCGCCCGATCGCTCGTGTTAGTGGCTCAGAGTTTCGCCCGATGATGCGTCCGCCCGACACGTCCTGATTCGCCTCGGTGAGTTCTGTCAATACTTCGTTCAATCCCACGCCTGCCGATTGCAGGCGATTGAGATCAAGAATTACCCTAACTTCTTCTTCTACTCCGCCAGCCACATCGACTGCCGCCACGCCTTCGACCACACCGAGTTCCCGCGACAGTTCTTCGTCTGCAAACACTCGCAGATCAACCGATTCTAAGGAGTCCGAGGTTAGCGCCAGTTCGTAAACTGGGGATTGAGACGGATCGACTTTAAACAAAGTCGGCTCCTCGATTGTGTCAGGAAGCCGACCACGGGCACGGTTGAAGGCTGCCGTCGCATCGTTTAGGGCTTGGTCAATGTTTCCTCCGGGCTGAAAAAACAGGTCTATGCTAATTTGTCCTTCACGAGTGCGCGAGAAGGTCTGCACCACCCCTTCCGTGGTTGCTAACGCTTCTTCTAACGGTCGGGTGACTTCATCGACCGCCACTTCTGGTGAAATGCCAGGAGCATCAACCCGCACCCCAATCCGGGGATAGGTGATCGAGGGCAGCAGATCAACTTGAATTGTGAGTAGAAAAAAGATACCGATCACGACTACCGCCAGCGATAGCATGAGCGTCCCAATATGCTGGCGAACCGCTACGCCGCTAATGCTAAATCCACGCGGCTGAGGAGATGATGTCATAGTAATTTCTTACCCTAGCTTCTCTTGTTGTCGTCAGTTTGCTCAGAAATCAAACTCAGTCGGACGGGTTCACCTTCTTTTAACTCTCCGCTGCTGCGAACCACAAACGATTCGCCTGGCTTCAAACCCGACAGAATTTCGACTTGTCCATTCTTGCGATCGCCCACCTGCACTTGACGAGCTGCCACTGTTGCCTGCTCTCCGTTGCGGTTGACGACATATAAGGTGGCACTGCTAGGTTGCTTTTGATCTTGTGAGGCGCTGCGATTGCCACTCTCGCCTACACCTTGCGATTGAGAACGCCCGCGATCGCTAGAATTCCCTCCCGGTGCTCCTGAAGCTTTGCTTCCTGGCTTCTGCACTGCTGCTTCTGGAATCACGACGTTCTGTGCCTGCCGCACATTAAAGCTCACTCGCGCCAGCAACCCACTGCCAATACGCCCACTCTCATTGGGAATCGTCACTTCGATTGGAATCAAGCGCGATCGCGGATCAGCCGCTGGAGAAATGCGAGATACTCTTCCGGTTAACGTCTGATTCTTCAACGCATCGAGCCGGACTTGTGCCTGCTGCCCTTCTCGAATGCCTGCAAGCTCTAACTCTGACACGCGCACCTCAACCTTCACTTGGCTAAAGTCGCCCAGCTTTAAAATTTCGCTTCCAGGTTGCGCTAAGTTTCCAGGTTCGGTCAGCCGCTCTAGTACTGAGCCATTGACTGGAGCCGTCAGTGTGCTGTAAGACTGGCGTTCTCGCTCTTGAGCGACGATGGCTTGCTGTGATACCACTCGTCGCTGTGCCGCCGCGACGGCCTGCTGACGGTTGCGCACCTGCCGTTCAGCCGAACGAAGCGTCTGCTCCGCCGTTTTAGCGTTGGTTTGGCTAGTTTCTGCCTGTTGCTCAGAAATCGCACCCGAGCGAAAGAGTTGAGCTTGTCTAGCTGCATCTGACCGAGCTTGCTGTAACTCTAAGCGCGATCGCTCCACTTGTGTCAACGCATCATCGACATCGGCTTGCAGGCTTGCGACCTCCGATTCTCTTGCGGCTACCTCTGCCTGTGCTTCAGCCACCGCCGCCGCCGATAACCGATTATCAATTCGGGCTAGCGTCTGCCCTCGGGTGACCTGATCGCCCACATCGACGTTTAAATCGGTGAGTTGCCCTTCAGCTTGCGATCGCAGCGAAACCTCTCGATATGGCCGGGTTGTGCCCGTGTATTCAGTAGAGGACTCTAGGGAAGACTGGCGTGCGATCGCTACATCAACTGCTACAGGGCCTCCCTGAGATTGGGCGTTGGGTCGGGTCTGAGCATCGCCAGAAGGAATGAGATTACATCCTGTTCCAAGAAAGAGCAGCCCAATAAAGCTCAACTGACTAATCAGAGCCGTATGTGTGAAACGATGTGGTTTCCGTAGCGCTAACTGTAAAGGCAAAGGCGGCATAATTCTTCACTGACTATAGAAGGGATTGAAGGCTGCAAGCACTAAGATGTTAATCTTTGTAAAGCAGTTAGTACCCTAAATGTATCAGTCTAGGGGACGAGAGAAGTGCGAGAGAAATATCAAAAATCTCAGAGAAAGATCTAAGGTTGCAACAGCCATTTCTGTTGGACTGCTGAGTAGATAAATAGGTTCAATTAAATGAAAACTTTTTGTGAAAAGTGATTTTATAGAATGGGTCAAAGCATGAACCGAACCCTCTACAGCACTGTACAGGAGGCACCGCAATTAGCGCTTCGCAGATCTTTTAAGATGAGCAGAGCGAATTTTATGTGCACCTTTTCAGTGCAATTCAAGAATTTTAGGATTCAGGAGTTTTAGCTTCAAAAATTTGGATGCCGGGTTGTTCGAGAATAAAACCCGTATCAGTGAGTTTGCCCATCTTTCCGATAATGATGGCCATCCAGTTCGAGTATCGCTGAGATCCCTCGACTAGGTTGCGCCAAATTCGCGGTCTGACTTTGACTGTTACGATCGCACTTTCAATATCGACGGTAAATTCTTGCCACCCGTTCTCAATCTCCTGAGCCTGAGGCAATGCTGAAATTCTGATAGTGAGGGGATCAAGCTGACCAGCAGTAGAAGCCATCGACGCTGCGAACTGAACGAGTATCTCTTGCGATATTACTAGGTTTTGAGCTTTCCTTGACGCGATTGGCTCAATCAAGCTCCGAAGGATCGCGCGTTGTGATTTCGGTCATCAAGTAACGTTACCTTAATAGAAGTTGCTGTGAGAAACGATTTGTCTTGGATGCAAACTAGTTTATTCAATCTAATTAAACAATTTATTCGGCTTCAGTTTCCAACGGTTCGCCCAATTCAGACGGCTGACCTTGCTCAGTGGCTCGAAAGCCCGACTCGACCTAAACCGATTTTGCTCGATGCCCGAACCCCGCCAGAGTTTGCTGTTAGTCATCTTCCAACAGCACAATTAATTAATTCAAACTCATCTCATAACCCAATTTTAGAAACGCTTCCAAAAGATGCTCCGATCGTGGTGTATTGCTCTGTTGGCTATCGCAGCGCTAAGCTTGTCCAGCAGCTTCAGCAGCAAGGATTCGCTTGTGTTTTCAACCTAGAAGGCAGCATTTTTCAGTGGGTAAACGAAGAACGTCCTGTCTATCAGGCGGATCGATTAACATCGCTTGTGCATCCCTACAATGATACGTGGGGTAAGTTGTTGAAGGCTAACCATCGCGCTCAATGCTCTTAGAAATAGCGCTAGTAGTGCAGTCTAGCTGTAGCCGAGACAACCAATGACTAAATAACTAGCGCACGTTTATTCATAACTTCTAAAATTTAGAAAGTTTAATCCGTAACTCTGTTTAATCCGTAACTTTATTGCTTGCAGCAACCGCTCCGCTAATGTCTCGCGTCTCCATTATTATTCCAACCTTCAACGAATCCGCAACTCTACAGAGTACTCTTCGCCAATTGACGATCTTGAACCCGTCTGCGTATGAAATTATTATCGTAGACGGAAATAGCACAGACAACACTGTTGAGATTGCGAAGCGATTAGTTGAACACTTTGGTTTAGATTGTCATGTTTTAACTTACGGTCTTTCTGAAAGTGTGGAAGGAACGAATCGTAGGAGTCGCTCGGCTCAGTTGAATCACGGCGCAAAAGCTGCAACTGGCGATATTCTCTGTTTCCTGCATGCTGACACCCGAATCCCTGATGATGCGATCGCGGTGATCGAGAAAACGTTGAATGATCCTGCGATCGCCTGTGGTGGTTTCATCTCGCTGATGTCTGGAGCAGAAACAACGCGCTGGGGAATCTCACTTCATAATGTCCTTAAAACCTATTACGCTCCCCTGATATTTCGACCGCATCACTTCTTCAAAGGATTGCGTTTGTTATTCGGAGATCAGGTGATGTTCTGCCGTCGCTCCGATTTCTGGCAATGCGGTGGATTTGATGAAGCATTGCCCATTATGGAAGATGGCGATTTGTGTCTCAAACTCGCGAAAAAAGGACGAATTCAACAAATCAATCGCGTTGTTCATAGTTCTGATCGGCGTGTTGTTCGGTGGGGCACATGGAAGGCAACCGCAATCTATCTATATGTTGGAATTTTGTGGGGCGTTGGAGTTTCAGCAGCGTATCTCAAACAGTTTTACGATGATATTCGCTGATTCAAGCTCCAATCATAATCCAAGTAGACAATGGGTGTTGTCGCCGTTAAGGGCTGTTTGAGATAGGCTCCCACGTACTGGGGAATTGACGGAGCAACGCTAAGGAAGTCTTTGCGATACCACTTTAGAATTTTGCTGCAATACAACACATCCTCTTGAGCGTCGTATCGAACTTTGTTTGGGTTATTGATAAAGCGATCAGCATCGTCCTCTAGTTGCTGACGCACATGCTCTGCTTCATATGCCGTGTTTCGCAACAGCGGACAGCCGATTGATGCACAGACGATCGCAAAATGAATACGAGGTTCCTGCAATGGTCGTAGAATTTGGTTCTCAATTTGAGCGAGACTATAGTTCTGATCAAACACAGAACGGTTTCGATCCATAAAAAATAACAGAAACGCAAACCAATTCGGCAATCCTAAAATTGTAGGTCGAATCGAACGAATTGGATAACGCTCTAAAATTTTATCAATCGTAAAAGCATTGTAGAGATTAATCCATAAAGCGAGTTGTTCGTCAACGCTCTGAGACTTGAGTTCTAACGTAGAAATCCGTGAAATCCATTGTGCGATCGCAGTGGGCTGTTCGCGCTGCCATCGCGCATAATCAACCGTTCCAGCCTCGTCCACATACTGTTGCAAAAGGGTATTCCAAGCAGAATTATCCACCATATCACCGCATCTTGTAGCGTTCAAGCGAGTCTCATTCTTTAAGCTCTTTCCATCATAATGCTCATTTAACTTGCCTCTCTAGATGGAGAATGAGCTTGCATTCTCTTTGCCCTTCAGCAGAGGTGGTTTAGCTAAGATTCGAGTAATTTAGTTTTACCATCAAGCTAACTAAAGCTTGTTATATATTAAGGATTAAAAATTATGAAATACCTTGGACAGCGCGTAGAAATTACTGAACAAGATCCGGGTTGGGTTGGAATTTGGTGGCATGAAGGCGGCATGATTCAACTCGGCTACTTCACAACCCCTACCGAAGCGTGGCAAGCCGTCGTAGAACTGATTCAACGCGATTTGGCCGTGCGATCGCTCCTTTCTGTTTTAGACGAATGGCGTGATTACACCTGCATTGATGACTTAGAGTATGCACTTGGCGTTAATTCTTTAGTGTCTTTTGTTCTCGCCTAACTCATTCTCTGATTGATTAACTAGACGATTGAAGCCACTAGCTTCACCTGTTTTCTTACTATCCTTCCATCACGCTTGACTTAATTGACTTATACAAAAGCCATATTCTGAGCTTGCCGTAGAAATTCAAGAATAACGATATTAACCTCGCTCTTTTGCGCTTAGCTACGCAAAACTCTTCCATTTGCTGCAAATCAGTTCTGAGTGAGTTCGAGAAATTATTTTATTGCCCCCAAAAATTCTCTCATTTCGATCAGGATCAGAACTAGCATTATCCCCGCTATTTGTCCTAATCTAGTCCTGATGGATTAGTAAGCATTGGTGGGAAGACGAATAATGACGAAATACGTGATGTGGGGCAGCTATTGCGAGAATGTTCTCGAAAAAAGAGAGCCTTATCGCCAAGCGCATTTAGACGGGTTAGCTAAACAGAAAGACGATGGCGTTTTGATAACAATCGGTCCAACTAAAGATGTCACAAAGGTCTTTGGTATTTACGAAGCTGAAAGTGAATCAGCAGTGCGATCGCTCGTTGAGGCTGACCCGTTTTGGCAAAACGGGATCTGGACAGAGTATGAGGTCAAAGAGTGGATTCAAGCATTCTAGAGAAATTGCCGACAGAATTGTAAGGCTTGCTCAACATCGCTTGTCTGCTGGGGATAAGCGATGACCGGACGATCGATGATGATTAGCCGGACGCCTAGCTGAGCGGCGAGTTTGCGCTTAATATCTTCGCCGCCCGGTGTGCCCGAAGCTTTGGTGACAACGGTTGCAATCTGCCACTGTTGCCAGAGCGATCGCTCTAGTTCAAAACCGATTGGCGGACGCAGAGCAATGATGCGATCGCTGCTAAATCCTGATTCCAACGCAGCTTCTAGAGCAACGGGAGACGGCAAAATTCGAGTGAACAGTGTTGCTCTAGCCTGCCATGCTTTAAACAACGATAAGAACCGATACCCGATCGTGAGTAGCACTCGTTGCCCTTGCAGCCAATCCGTTTCTAGCAGGTTTTCAACCGTGTCTACAAACCAAACCGTAGTTTCATCGCTGGTTTTCTCACTCTCTAAAGCGGGACGTTCAAATCGCAGATAAGCGAGGGTTTGAGAATTTACCCCTCTTAAATCACGCACAGCGCTAATGGCATTCTTTGAGATGTCAACCGCAAACGGATGAGAAGCATCCAGTACAACACCAATATTATATTTCGTTAGAAAACTAGATAATTCTTTAGAATCAAGTTTACCAACACGCACTTGAATGGTTGGAACGATCACATAAAGCGCGGCGGCGGATTGAGTGGTCACGGAAACAACACACGGAAGACGAGCATGAGCGATCGCTTGCGCCAAAATCACGCTTTCCCCAGTTCCGCCAATGAGCCAGATTCGCTTCAAAACGACACTTTGTAGAGTTCAAACAGTTCACCCGAGTGCGTTTTCAAAATCTTTCCACCTTCAGAGCCAATCATTTTCCGCCACTCGTCTAGCGGCTCTAGAAAGACTTCTGCGTTGGAATAGGTTTCCAAAATTGCCCAACTTTCCGCAAGTTCGGCATCCGGGTTTAATACGTCGAACACGAAAATGCCGCCCGTTTTGAGGACTCGTTTAACCTCAGATAGTACTAACTTCCAATAGTCAAGCGGGTAATAGCAACTGAATCCGGTCGCGATCGCCAGATCAAACTGCTTTGCCTCGTACTGCAAATCGTGGGCTGCGCCAAGTTTGACGCCTTTGAACAACTTTGAGTTTAGCTGCGGGGCACGAGCATTCAATGCCTCACGAGCCACGGTGCTAACTTCCTGACCATAGAAAAAAGCGTTCCAGTCCCGCCAATCGTAAATCAGAAAACTAACCCCGCAGCCAATGTCGAGACAATGCTGGTTCTTCTGAGGCTGAGCAAGCTGCCAAAACGGAGAGGTGAGCTTTGCTTGCAGCAACCCTGACACCCGTTCTCGAAAGATAGGCATCGCCTGAACCTCGTCCGGCAGATTCGCTGACTCACCTCGATATTCTCGATTAAAGCGATCGGCAACCGCACTAATTTGCGTTTGCCAGTCTAGTGATTGTTGCAACGTCTTAGCCCTTCAGTGCTTTGGTAAAATTCTGACGGTAAGACTTATTCAACACCAGAACGGGCCACAATGCCGTCAAATACAGCTTTCCTTGACTAAAATTAGTGCGTCGAAAGCCCGACCAGAACTTGAACGCACCGACCACATACACGACCAGTAATGAAAAAACAAGAAAGTTCATCTTCTAACCCTCGCGGTTCCTTCAGAATTTGCACTATTTTGCACTGTGCGGCAAGCGCACAACGTTCTTCAATGTGCGATTAGCGCAGAACGTTCTTTAAATTTTAGCAATCCTAATTTGCATACTGGTAGAGGATGACAAATCACACCTTGCTAATCAAGGGTTATACACCGTAAACCAATCAAACTTCTAATAAAATTGTTAGATTCAAGACTAGATAACGTCAGGCAGGGTGAGATAAGGCTAAGAACACGCCAGATTTTGTCTCTTGGCAGATATCAGACTTTTGACTTTAGTAGGACACTATTAAAGACTGCCACATAAAACCATAAAGACTGCCGCATAAAACCATGGATTGGAGCAGGTGAGAGAAGCTACCGCAGGAATTTGCCTTCAACCTGCTGACCTTAATCTCTACCTCTCTTTGATCTCTACTTCTAGATCTTCATCTCTCTATTAGATAGATCTTTACCTCTCTATAAGTTAAACGCGCACCTACAAGGAGACAATATGCGAGCAGTGCTAATGGCAGGTGGTTCAGGAACGCGACTTCGACCGCTAACGTGCGATCTGCCAAAACCAATGGTTCCGATCCTTAATCGCCCCATTGCAGAGCATATTATCAATCTATTAAAACGACATCGAATTCGAGAGGTTATTGCGACGCTGCATTACTTGCCCGATGTCATGCGCGACTACTTCCAGGATGGGAGCGACTTTGGGGTACAGATAACCTATGCGGTTGAAGAAGACCAGCCCCTCGGAACCGCAGGCTGTGTCAGAAACATCATTGAATTATTAGACGGAACCTTTCTGGTCATCAGTGGCGATAGCATCACCGATTTTGATCTCAGTGCCGCGATCGAGTTTCACCAGCGCAAAGGATCAAAAGCCACGATCGTTCTCACGCGTGTTCCCAACCCGATCGAGTTCGGTGTTGTAATCACCGATGAAAACTATCGAATTAGCCGCTTCTTAGAAAAACCGTCCACCAGCGAAGTGTTCTCGGACACCGTAAATACAGGCATTTACATTCTTGAGCCTGAAGTGTTGGAGTATCTGCCCCCCAATCAAGAAGCCGATTTTTCCAAGGATCTGTTTCCCATTCTGCTTGCGAAAAACGAACCGATGTTTGGCTATATTGCCGATGGGTACTGGTGTGATGTTGGACATTTAGATGCCTACCGGGAAGCGCAGTATGACGGACTATTGCGCAAAGTGAATTTAAACTTTGTCTACACCGAACGATCGCCCGGATTATGGGTAGGCGAAAACACCTTTATCGATTCCACCGCCAAGATCGAAACGCCCGCCATCATTGGCAATAATTGTCGGATTGGGTCAAGAGTTACCATTGATGCCGGAACCGCGATCGGCGACAACGTGACGATCGGAGCAGATGCCGATCTAAAGCGTCCGATTATTTGCAATGGCGCAATGATTGGCGATGAGGTCAATTTGCGGGCCTGCGTCGTAGCACGCGGGGCGAGAATTGATCGGCGGGCACATGTGCTAGAGGGTGCGATCGTCGGATCGCTTTCCAGTGTGGGAGAAGAAGCGCTCATCAGTCCCCAAGTGCGCGTGTGGCCCAGTAAAAGCGTTGAATCAGGCGCAACCTTAAACACCAACCTGATTTGGGGATACACAGCGCATCGCAATTTGTTTGGGCAACGTGGCGTTTCAGGCTTAGCAAACGTTGATGTGAGTCCAGAGTTTGCGGTCAAGTTAGGCGCGGCGTATGGCTCAACCTTAAAGCCCGGATCGCAAGTGTCGGTCTCGCGAGATCAACGCACCATTTCGCGGATGGTGTCGCGATCGCTGATTGCCGGATTAATGTCGGTTGGCATCCATGTTCAGAATCTAGAAGCGACCTCCATTCCCGTCGCTCGTTCTGTCGCTCCGACGTTGGGCGTTGCGGGCGGCATTCATGTCCGCGTTCACCCTGACAAATCTGATCATATTTTGATCGAATTTTTCAACCCAAAAGGCATCAATTTATCCAAAGGGGCAGAAAAGAAAATTGAGGGCGCATTTTTTAAGGAAGATTTTCGGCGTGCCCCGATTCAAGAAATTGGCAACGTTGCGACTGTGAATCACGCGATCGAGCTTTACAGTCGTGGCTTTGAAAAGCATCTCAATCTCAAAGCCGTTCAGCACAGTAGTTCAAAAGTTGTGATTGACTATGCCTACGCTGTGTCAGGAGCCGTGTTGCCGCAACTCCTCGCTAAGTTTGGCTGTGATGCGGTGGTGCTGAATGCCAGCTTGACCCAAACGGCTCCCACGATCGCCGATCGAGAAAGTCTGCTGAATCAGTTAGGACACGTGGTAGAAGCCCTGAAAGCTACCTTTGGCGTTCAGGTGTCGGCAAACGGAGAGCAGTTGATTCTAGTGGATGAAACGGGCAGCCCGATTCGCGGAGAGACGTTAACGGCGCTCATGGTCGATATGATTCTCACCTCAAATCCGCGGGGTACGGTTGTCGTTCCAGTTCATGCCTCTAGTGCAGTCGAGATGATTGCTCGTCGCCACGATGCCAAAGTTATTCGTACAAAGGCGAATCCCACCTCCTTGATGGAAACCTGTTACTCCAACTCCAATACAGTGCTGGGAGGCAGTGGAGAAATGGGCTTTATCTTTCCGCAGCTGCATCCCGGTTTTGATGCCATGTTTTGCATTGCCAAGCTGATTGAAACGCTGACATTGCAGGAACGTACTCTCGCAGAAATTCGCTCTGAGTGTCCGCGTGTCTCTCACAAAGCCTACTCAGTGCGCTGTCCTTGGACGGTCAAAGGTGCGCTGATGCGGCACTTGGTCGAAACTCATCCGACTGAAGATTTGGAATTGATTGACGGAGTGAAGATTTTCAATCATCAGCGCGATAGCTGGGTCTTGATTTTGCCCGATGCAGGTGAACCCGTGGTTCACATTTACGCCAATAGCAGTGATCGCGGTTGGGTGGATGAAACGCTGAGAGAATATCGGCTGCGGGTGCAAGAATTTGTCTATCACGAACAGGGTGTGGAAGAGATTCGGGTAGAAAAAGTGTACTAGTTTCTCCTAGGTTTGGGGCTGAAATTTGTAGAATAGAACTACGCAATAGGCAGTAGAATAAACGCTTGCGATTTTGACTCCATTCACCCATCCCCGTATCGTCCTATGAATAGCTGCATTCTTCTCGCCGAAATCATTGACGAACCCCAACTGCGCTACACCTCTGACAATCAAACCCCGCTCACCGAAATGCAGGTGCAATTTGCGGGGCTGCGCCCTGAAGATCCACCCGCTACGGTAAAAGCGGTAGGGTGGGGCAACATGGCGCAAGAGATTCAAGGTAACTATCACCAAGGCGATCGCGTCATTCTTGAAGGTCGGCTTGGCATGAACACGGTCGATCGTCCTGAAGGCTTTAAGGAGAAGCGGGCAGAGTTGACAATTCAGAAAATCTACAGCTTAGATGGAGCATCAATTGGATCGGTTTCCAGTGCATCTGCGCCTGCGCCTGCTCCAAGCGCTCCTCCCGCAGCTAAGCCCAAAGCCACAAAAGCACCTGCTGCACCTGCCCCAGTCGATCAACCCGAACTTGATGACATTCCTTTCTAACGCTGTGGAATCCTATATTGAGATGGGAATTGGAGATGAACTCATGAGATCAGATGGTGAGGAGCAGAAACTCGCTCGGATGCATAAGAGCAACAGCAAAGCCCTCAGTGATCTCATCTAGCAAAATGATGAACTTACCAAGTCGTTCCTCACTCGTCTTAGTCTTCGTAACTATTGCAGTGAAAGCATGTAAGCTTCCATCTTCTGCAAAGTAACGTTTTCTACGCAAAGGTAGAGCGCGATCGCATGGTCTCTCCCTCACCGTACAGATACAATCCTTCTAGGTATGACCTAAAGTAGCGCCATAGGACACTACGAGAGGACAGGTATGCCGGACTTAGGTGAGCAGGCGATCAACAAAGCCGCAGAAATTGGAATCAAGAGCCAACTTGACGAAGTTGAAGACGTAGAAGTTGAAATCAAAACTGACCCCTTAAAGGCAATGTCTGGCAACGTTGATCAGGTCTCTATCAAAGGAGAAGGCATGGTCATGCAGCAAGACCTCCGAATTGAGGAAATGGAGCTACAGACCGGAAGTGTTTCGATTAATCCGCTTAGTGTTGCCTTTGGCAAGGTCGAGTTAACTCAGCCGACAGACGCCGAAACCATTGTGACGTTGCTAGAGTCAGACATCAATCGCGCTTTTAGTTCCGACTTCGTGGGAGCTAAAATGCAAAATCTTGATGTGCATGTGAATGGAGAACTAGCCACAGTTGATACTCGAAGCCTTAAGTTTGGATTGCCGGGCGAAGGCAAAGTCGCTCTTAGTACAGACGTGATCTTGCAGAATTCTAACGAGAAGAAGCAGGTTTCTTTCACCGCCATTCCAAAGATTGGGGAAGCGGGTCAGAAAGTTGTTTTAGGAGATGTGCAATACGCTGATGGACAAGAATTATCGCCCGAGTTGACCGACGCCTTGCTACAGCAAGCCAGCGAATTGTTAGATCTGCGAAACTTTGAGCTTGAAGGCATGTCCCTTCGGCTAAAGAAATTAGATGTGCAAACCGGCAAACTCGTTCTTCAGTCAGAGGCGCATATTGAGCAGTTTCCTTCATCCTAAGGATAAATTATGCTTATAAGCTCTTTAGGAGAACACAATGCCTGAGACTCCCAATATTCCCCTGTTAGTTGAAAGTGATGAAGCGGAATACCTCGATAGTGGTGTACCTAGTACTGTTCACATCGCAAAACATCCGCTGCATCCCTTAATTGTGACGTTCCCGATCGCGTTTTTAACGGGCACTTTGTTAACCGACGCTGCCTACTTCTTTGTGCAGGATGAATTCTGGGCAAGAGCCTCTTTCTGGCTACTCCTAGCGGGTCTCGTTAGTGGTCTTGTTGCGGCAGCTACAGGCATGAGCGACTTTTTGAGAATCGGTCGGGTACGCGAACACAGCGCAGGCTGGGCACACATGGTGGGCAATATTGCTGCGCTAGCGTTGTCGTCTGCAAATCTTTGGCTCCGTTGGGATGATCCAATTGGTCACGTCGTACCTACTGGAATTTTAATCTCTCTGTTTGTAGCAGCGCTATTAGGTGTAACGGGCTGGTATGGTGCAGAACTAATCTATCGTCACAAAGTCGCTGTTATTGGTAACGGTCCTAACGGCAAGCCGACGCTACGCTAGTTCCCAAAGTAACTAGCCAACCCAAAGTCATTAGCTAAAGTGAGTAGTCTGTGTGTGGTCATTTGTCATGCTTTTGACCTATTCAAGATTACTTCATATGAAAGAGGCATTAATGCCTCTTTTTTTTTAGCATTTACCATATTGATGTTTAAAGGGTAAAAATTATGAATCAAGATGCAAAACCTGCTTATAACGAACCGGGTATTAATCAACCGATGACGTCTGAAGAGGTCGATCCTAAACAAAAGCTTGATCAAAAACGAGAGTTGGATAAAGAAACTCTAGCGTCTAACCCTGGCGATCGCATCGATTCAAATCAATCGGTGGAAGAAAAGGCAAAACAGGTCGCAGTTGACGCGCCGGACATTACAGGCGACCACATTGTTGTACCGGAATATTTTGTGGTTGATGAGCCGGATGGTGAGAAGAAAGCCCTCCACCATGTCAAAGATGCAGAAGAGATTTCTGACGTGATTCGTCAAGCGCGAATTGATGAGGATGGCAATCGGGTTTGGCGATAGAGTGTGATTTTAGGACGGGCCATGTTGTAGAAACTCTACGATGTGGCCCGTTTCTGTTTCAATAACAAATTTGTCTCAGTAATAAAAAAGTTGTAGCGATGCTAGGAAAAGGCAATGACACAATCAGAACAACTACAGCCAAAGCAACACCAAGACCAGCGGCCTGGATTGGAATCAGAAATGGATCCAACACCACGGAGTACAGATTCTAAATACACTGGCAGCAACAAGTTACTCAATAACGTTGCGCTGATTACAGGAGGCGATAGCGGCATTGGTCGCGCAGTTTCTATTTTCTTTGCCAAAGAAGGAGCGGATGTAGCGATCGTGTATCTCAACGAGCATGACGACGCCAAGGAAACGGTTCGACTCGTTGAGCAGGAAGGGCGGCAGTGTCTTGCGATCGCAGGTGATGTCGGTGACGAAGCGTTCTGTAAGCAAGCCGTTCAGAAAACGATCGATCAGTTTGAACATCTAGATATTCTCGTGAACAACGCCGCAGAGCAGCACCCTCAGAACAACATTGAAGATATTACGGCAGAGCAGCTAGAGCGTACCTTCCGTACCAATATCTTCGCCATGTTTTTTATGACCAAAGCGGCGATGCCTCATTTGCAATCAGGCAGCAAGATCATCAACACCACATCTGTTACCGCATATCAAGGCAACTCAACGCTACTGGATTATTCTTCAACCAAGGGTGCGATCGTTGCTTTTACTCGGTCTCTCTCTCAATCTCTAGTAGAGAAGGGTATTCGTGTAAATGGAGTCGCGCCAGGCCCGATTTGGACGCCTCTGATTCCTTCAACTTTTCCCGAAGACAAAGTGAAAAGCTTTGGTCAGCAAGTACCGATGCAGCGGGCGGGACAACCCGAAGAAGTAGCCCCCTCTTACGTGTTTCTTGCGTCTGATGACTCTAGCTACATGACGGGTCAAATCTTACATCCTAATGGTGGCAATGTTGTAAATGGATAACGCGATCGAATGCAATTCGATAGGGGCACGGCAGCGCCGTGCCCCTTACTTATGGGATTTTGTCTATTAGTGAATGAAATCAGTATTACTACTGGGAAAAATACGTGAGCGAAATACGGCTTGCAACGGTGATAAAAACAAAGTAGAAACGTGATTTTTTCGAGCGATTTAGTTTCTCAGCAATTCCTTTAGGCACATTTGCTCTACTTCACACCTCAGCTGAAGCGATCGTGTCGTATGCTTAGAATAATTGCTAAGTAATGTTAAGCGAATGGTTCAAGACCTGCTTTTTAATAGAAATAATTTTTTTAGTGACGACCTCCCCCTCTTACGACGAAAGCAATCTGCTTATGAAATTGAAGATTTACCTGGACTGTGGCGCATTCATTGGCAGCTAGGCAACACAGTTATCATTTCAACCTTTTACACAAGCATCGATCAAGCGTGCTTCTTGTGGGGCATCATTTCTGCGATTATTTTTTTTACGGCTCAGTTTGCCTTGATTGACTGGAGTACTCAGGCGATTCTCTGGTCGGTGCTAACGTTAGCAGGCACGGTCGTTATGGTAGAGCGATCGCACGTTTGGCGAACCGTTGAACCCATCAGTCAAGTGGTGAGTGCTTGGGCTTGGCTGATGACGCTTGGTATCGTCATTACAGATTTAAGTATTTTCTTGGGTTGGGGACAGGTTCTCGCTTCTCTTTGTGCAATCTGGCTGGTGCTGAACGCAATCGGGTATTTCTACAGTAGCTGGAAGATGCGATCGCGCGCATTCAGCCTAATGGGTCTAATGCACCTTGCCGGAATTGCAGTCCTTCCCTATGTCGGAGCGTGGCAATTCGTTGTGACAGGCGTTCTGATTGGATTTAGTGCGCTGCTCCTTGCAGAACTGCAATGGGATTCGCATGATATCTGCGCCCATCTATTAGCTCAGTCATCTAACTAGCCCAGTCTTAATCTTTCTTATGCTCGTTTACGAGTTAAAACGGTAAAGTAGTATACATAATGCCAATCAAATTCTGAAGCTGATCAAGCTGTAAACGTTGGCGAAGAAAACGCTAATCGTTGAGCAGAATGAGGAGACGCCAAATTTGTAGGTGAAGGTGACTAGGTGGCACAGTACTTCGTGCCACCTTTTTTTTGCGCCCATCAGCAGGGTAGCGCTACTCTAGTCCAAGTTCTCGTTTAAGCAGACTCACCGATTTGCTGACTACAAAGTTTTCACAACAGATCACTTGAGGTGGGCGAATAATGTCTTCTCGTGCTGCTGACACCGTAGCCTTGACCATCGCACAACTCATCTCATCAAAACTAAAGATGGTTTGGGCGCTACGAACGATCGCATTGAGCTTATATTTGTCGTTGACTTGAGCCGTCATGACTAGTAAGTCATCACCCCGCAAACTATGGATGATTACCTCCGCAACGCCGACCGTGCCGGAACTGAGGCTCACAATACCAAGGCAGGTTCCTTTCTGCATTGCCTTGACAATTTTGATTTCTTTTTCAAAATCATAAATATCGATCGGAATGACACGAGCAGCTCTTGGCGTTGCGATCGCTTCTGCCTGAGCAATAAAGTAGCGGCTCGTCACAACGGTGCTAGAACGAGTCTGATCAAGAATTTGACTCAGTTCTTCCATTGGCACAAGCTGCATCGGAATATTGAGCGCCCGTTCTAGTTCGCGCAGTAGCACTTCACCATTACCAATGTCGTGCATCGGAGCTGTGACCAACACTTGAGCGCTACAGCGCAATCGCCAATCAATTTCTGCTAGAAACAGTTCCCGTGCTTGACCGAGAGAACAGCCCTGCTTCAACAAATCATCAAGGCTATTTTGAATAATTTTGTGAGCTAAGGGATATTGGTCAAGTAAGGGAGATTTGATGTGAATCGCGGCATCATGTCCTTGATCTCGAACGTAAATTCCTGATCCGGCATGGGCATCAACGACGCCAGCATCTTCTAGCTGCCGGTAAACCTTACTAATTGTGTTGCGGTGCAGTCCGGTTTGCATCGCAAGTTGACGGGTACTCGGTAAGCGATGCCCAGGCGGAAACTGCCGCGAGGCGATCGCAAACAAAATCTGATTGTAAAGTTGATTGGATGCCGGGATATCGCTATCTGGCTGAATTTGAAATTGCACCATGCCAGCGCCTCAAGACTTGCTCACCTAATCTATCAAGGAACTCCAACGTTGGAATTCGCTTAATACTCCTACCATCTTAGGTGACAGACTGATTGTGAAGTTAAGTGTTTTCTCTGTTCTCTGACCCGCTTTACCACCTCTAGTCGGTATTTTTTCTGACTTTAGTCAAACGTATGAAATGTTCTCTACAAGTTAGACAGGATTAGGTGTTTCGAGAGATATTACTATAAATCCGAGGCATTTCTATACGGTGATTTACGGTTACCTTCAGCGTTAAAGTACGGAGAAGAAATTTTCAAGTTCATAGAGTTTTTTAGAAACAAAAAGTTTTGTTTACTTATCTCAGTTTACTCATCCTCAGAGTATGGCAAGCTTCTAAGCTGACGCTCGCTACTCTCGTGAAGCTAATCTTGCGTCAGCACCATTTAATTTACGCTCGGTTCAAGGCACAATGATTGAAATTCGCTCGACTCATACCAAAATTTCTAACGGTTCCCTGCAAATCGATGCCTATCTCGCAGAACCGACTGAGGCAGGACATTACCCTGCGATCGTCGTGATTCAAGAAGTGTTTGGCGTCAATGCTCATATCCGAGAGGTCACGGAGCGCATCGCAAGAGAAGGGTATGTCGCGATCGCGCCTGCGATCTATCAGCGCACCGCTCCCAGATTTGAGGTCGGCTATAGCGATGAAGAGCTAAAGCTTGGTCGCTCTCACAAAGACCAGACGACAGCAGAGCAGTTATTGAGCGATGTCCAAAGCGCGATCTCCCATCTCCGAGCCTTACCCTCGGTTCAGCAAGATGCGATCGGGGTGATCGGGTTTTGTTTCGGTGGACACGTTGCTTATCTAGCCGCCACCTTGCCGGATGTGAAGGTGACAGCTTGTTTTTATGGGGCTGGCATTTCTGTAATGACGCCAGGAGGAGGAGTACCAACAATTGCTCGGACTCCTGACATCGAAGGAACTGTTTACGGATTTTTTGGTACTCAAGATCCGCTCATTCCAACCGAACAGATCGATCAAATCGAGGCTGCTCTGCAAGCTCATGGCATTCGTCACCAACTCTTTCGATATCCTGCGGGACACGGATTCTTTTGCGATCAGCGTGATAGCTATAGCGCGATCGCAGCAACGAATGCCTGGGAGCACGTCAAAGAGCTGTTTGGACAACTCAAGCGATCGTGATTTAAAGACGTGCAATCAGCCCTCAATCTTCAGCTTCTAAGTTCGACTTGGAACTTCTCCGCCAACGCATCCCGGACTTTTTGGTGAACCGGATCAACATCCTCATCGGTCAGCGTGCGATCGCTGGCCCGATACACCAACCGAAACGCTAAACTACGCTGACCCTCTGGCACTCGGTCGCCTCGATATTGGTCAAACAACTCCACAGACTCTAACAACGTGCCGCCCGCTTTTACAATCGTGCGTTGGAGGTCTGCAACCGCAACTTTGGTCGAAACGTAGAAGGCAATATCGCGATCGGATGCCGGATATGTCGAGTAAGGCTTAAACACGGGCACGAGGGCTTCATCCGTTTCTAGATGCCGAATCGCAATTCCCAGATCGAGTTGAAAGAGATACACTTCATCGGGCAGACCGCGTTCTTGACGGAGTTGCGGATGGAGTTGTCCAAATGTGCCCAAGCGATCGCCCCTTACCCAAAGTGATGCCGTCCGTCCTGGATGCAATCGCTCATCTCGACGATCGGGCTGATACTCGACTGGCAATCCGACTCGCTCAAACACGCCGTCGAGCAAGCCTTTCGCCTCAAACCAAGTGAGGGATTGCTCTTTACCACCGCGAATCCATTTGCCTTGGCTCGGATCGCCGCCCAAAATGCCCCCTAAATACTCCGATTCGGTCAGCCCTTCTTCTTCGTTCCAGAACACATGCCCAAACTCAAAGCCGTTGAGTGCGCCGTTGCCTTGTTCCTGATTGTATTGAAAGGCATCGATCAAGCCGTCAATTAAATCTGTTCGCAGTGCAGAATATTCGGTAAATAGAGGATTTGCCAGAATAATTTGGCGATCGCTACTCGGTTTGCCGAGTGAATAGTGAATCAACTCGGTCAATCCTGCTCCTCGAAACGCTTCCCGCAGATGCCGCGTCACGTACTGCTCGATCGAGAGATATCCCGCCTCCGTTTTCGTTGGCAAACTATCGTAGAAGTTGTTGTACCCGTACAACCGCGCCACTTCTTCGATTAGATCAATTTCCCGTTCTAAATCGCGGTAGCGGTAGGGCGGAACGGTGACTGTCCAGGTTCCGGGAGCGCTGATCTCCAGTTGACAGCCTAAAGCGCTCAGCGTCCGTTCAACATCGGTCGATTGAAGTTCGGCCAAATCGTCTTCTACTTCGACCATGCCTAAAACTTGATTGACTCGCTCTAAGCGCAACTCAATCGATCGTGTTAAGGCTCCCCCACTCGGACGGGTATCTACCATTTCTTGGGCAACAACTTGTCCTCCCGCCAAGTCAGTGATAAGTTTCACCGCCCGACGACATGCTGTTTCGAGTTCAGCTAAGTTAATGCCTCGCTCATAGCGGGCAGAGGCTTCTGTTCGCAAGCCCTGAGCGCGAGCCGAACGCCGAATCGCCGCCGAATCAAAAATGGCTGATTCCAGCACTACGTTCTGCGTTCCGTCATACACTTCGGTTTCCTCGCCGCCCATAATGCCTGCTAGCATCGTCGGTCGATCGTTAGCTGTAATGAGAAGCGCTTGCTCTAGCAGTTTGCGATCGTTGCCATCCAAAGTTTTCACCACTTCTCCTGACCGCGCAAACCGGACGCCCATCGTCAACGGTTCACTCCCTGCTACGGTGACTAAGCGATCGCGATCAAACGCATGCAGTGGTTGTCCCCATTCCAACATGATGTAGTTGGTAACATCCACCACGTTGTTAATTGAGCGAACCCCAGCAGACTGCAATCGCTGCTGTAGCCAAGCAGGAGACGGCGCAACGGTCAATCCTTCAATGACTGTTCCAATATAGGCTGGGCAAGCTTGCGGTTCAGAAATTTTGAGTGCTAACGAACTGCTCTTGGTAGGTTTAACAAGGGGAGCGTCCGGCAGCCGTAGGAGGCTACCAGTCAGAGCGACGATCTCCCGCGCAATGCCAACCATGCTCAGGGCATCGGCTCGATTGGCGGTAGAGGTGAGGTCGAGAACTACATCATCAAGTCCTAGCAGCGATCGGGCGTCACTTCCAGGTTTGACTGACCCGACTGTAGCCGGATCGAAAATGTGAATGCCGTCCGATTCTTTTGTTAACCCCACCTCTGAGAGCGAACAGATCATGCCTTCAGACGGTACGCCTCTCAGTTTGGCAGACTTAATTTTTAGATCTACTTTGGGCAAGTACGTTCCTAACGTCGCCACAGCAACATAAATATCAGCTCGAACGTTTGCCGCGCCGCAGACAATTTGAGACGGAGTTTCGCCGCCAATATCCACCTGACACACACTCAGACGATCAGCATTTGGGTGCTGTTGACGGTCTAACACTTTTCCGACAACGACGCCATCTGCCCACGTCCGCCGATCCTCAATCTCTTCGACCTCAAACCCTGCCATCGTCAACATGTCGGCTAAGGCTTCCGGTGACAGGGATATATCGACAAGCTCTTGCAACCAGTTCAGAGAAATCCGCATTCAGCCCAATCCTAAGCGACGCCAATCTGAATCATTCTACCTAATTCGTATTGACAATTCTTAACTGATCATTTGGAAGATAGAAAGTAGTGAGATGAACACTTACGCTTGGCTCCGCCAAACTCCGAAGGATCGCTGAATCAATCGTCCTCATAAATATTTCGGCAACTAATTAGAAATAGGGGATGCCCTCTAGATTGTTTTTTTCGGCTTTCTCTCTGGGTACTCTCAACTGGGAGGCTCAGGGAGGGTCAATTTTAGGTCGTCTATCGGGACGTGAGACAGACGCTGGCTTAAATGTACAGCTTCAATGTCTTGCCAAAATTTCCTATCTCTAGCCTCACGACTTGCCCATGCCACTCCAACGGTAGGGGGCACATTTGTCCACATTTCGATCGAAGCGGGTGATGCTGAATGAGCTACTGCTTGAATCCGGTTTGTCCTCATCCCGAAAATTTAGCCAACACGGAACTGTGTCAGGCGTGCGGCTCTAAGCTCTTGTTGCGCGATCGCTATCGAGTTCTTCAGGCGTTGGGTCAAGGAGGGTTTGGGGCGACCTTTTTATCCCGCGATGAGTTGCTGCCTGGTCAGCCCAACTGTGTGATCAAACAATTGCGTCCGACCGCCACGGCTCCGCATGTGATGCAGATGGCGCGAGAACTGTTTCAGCGGGAGGCACAGACGTTGGGCAGGATCGGCAACCACCCCCAAGTGCCACGATTGTTGGATTATTTTGAGGCCAATCAAGAATTTTATCTAATTCAAGAATATGTCAGCGGCTCAACGCTTCAGCAAGAAATCAAGCGATCGGGTCCGCTCAGCGAAGCTAGCGCCAAGCAATTCTTAAGCGAACTGCTGCCTGTGCTGCAATATATTCACAGCAATCAAGTGATTCACCGGGACATTAAACCTGCGAATATGATTCGGCGATCGCACGACTGCAAATTGGTGCTGATTGATTTTGGAGCCGTTAAAAATCAAGTCAGCGCGGTTGCTAACAGTGTCACCGAGCAAACCGCCCTGACTGCTTATGCGATCGGAACGCCAGGATTCGCGCCACCCGAGCAAATGGCAATGCGTCCGGTCTACGCCAGTGATATTTATGCGTTGGGAGTAACGTGCATCTATCTGCTTACTGGCAAATCTCCAAAAGATCTCGATTACGATCCGGCAACGGGTGAACTGCTGTGGGAAAAGCATGTCCACATTAGCGACCACTTCGCCAGCGTTCTGAAGAAAATGCTGGAAGTCTCTGTGCGCCACCGCTATCAATCGTCTAGTGAAATTCTTCGAGCGCTAGATTTAGAACCCTATCTCGACAGTCTCGCTGGCAGCATGAACAGCATAGCTGCAAGGACAGACGGTGCTAAAGGCGATGCTAAAGATCGGGGGTACGATTCTCAAGATTCTTCATCTCCAGCCGCTCGTGCAGCAATGGCGATTCGGGCAAGGCAGCAACAGCGCTCTGATGCCACAAGTTTACAGCCCGGTTTGGCACGCAGTCGCGTAATTGCCGCGAAGCCAACCACGACGACGCTGCGAACCAAAGGTACAAGTGGACAAACCGACCTGACGGGGCAGCGATCGGTTGCGTTTGGGCAAAAGCTAGATGCTCAAGGGCTGCAAAGCTATTACGCTAAAGGCAAGCGGGACTTTGCAGCACATGATCTAGCGATGCTAAAGTTGCCTAAAGCCGATTTGTCGGGCGCAGTGTTCCATCAATCTAATCTCCGCCAAATCAATCTCCAAGGTGCGAATTTGTCTAATGCCGATTTTGGGCGATCGAGTCTTAAGCATGCCAATCTTCGAGATGCAAACTTGGTACGAGCATATCTAAGCAATGCCGATCTAGAAGGGGCAGATTTGCGCGGAGCAGATTTGAGTCACGCTTATTTGCTAAATGCCAATCTTCGCGGCACAAATTTGTGTGGGGCAAATTTGACTGGAGCGAAACTGAGTGAAGAACAACTGGCATTAGCTCGAACGAACTGGTTAACGGTTCGTCCGAGTGGAAAGCGCGGAAATTGGTAGTTTCTGTAGAGCTTACTCAGAGCGTTTGAGTCGCTCGATCTCTTGCTGCAAGGCTTCAATCTGCTGTCGGAGATGGTCGGCATCTTCAGGCTGAGCGTCTACGTTGACTGCGCCTTCTGATCCGGCTCGACTGTAATTGCCTTGGCGAATGTGTTGAAAGTCAGATGAAGTAGACCACTCTTGCAGGTAGCGGACGCGCTCGACGGTGAAAGGATGAGTCAGGAAGATGCCGCTCGACACGTCGTTATAAAGGAAGAATTTATAGACCTGATTGAGATTGTCTTGGTCGAGATTTTGGTAGCGATCGCTCTGCTTTGCAAATTCTTCGACACTTAATTCATGAGCATATTTATGGCTTCCGCCTGCCAAACGCATCATGCTGTGCATCACGGGATTAAGGTCATCCATCACCAATAGCGCTGCCCGATCAGCAGATAGTTCAGCTTTGCGGAGCCATTCATAGAACGAGAGCAGCAATCCGGTGCTAATCAAATTACTCAGTCCAAAGGTCAGGTCAGCTAAGCCTGCGATCGCCATGTTGACCCACGTTGCCATCTGAGTCAGCGTAGTATGACCACATTTGAGGTGCCCGAGTTCGTGAGCAATCACAGATTTTAGTTCTACTTCGCTCAATAAGTCCAATAGTGCGGTGTTTAGCACAACGCAGGGGCGCTCTTGCCCTAGAGCATAGGCGTTGACAAGCGGCGCTTGAGACACGAAGAGAGCAGGCTCTGAGGCGATGTCGAGCGACTGCAAGCATTCGCGAAAGATTTGATAAACGCTTGAATATTGGCGGACGCCGACTTGAATGCTGTTTCCCGTCAAATACACTAGGCGCGGACGCTCATAGACAAACTCGATAAACTTTCGCGCGACAAGATCAAAGCCGGGGACGCTGCGGAGGGCTTGTTCGGCTTGGTAATCTAACGGGTGACGAAAGGCAGCGCTAGAAATTCCGGGATAGGAGGGCATGGATGAAAAATGGTAGGGCGGTGATTCTAAGGTAACAGGTCAATTGCTTTGATTGAAGAGAGACGCGATTGACAGGGCTTTGCAAAGAAGAATCTTGGCTTGATAAGTTGCGCGATCGTAGGTGAACCTACGTCAGCTTAACTAAAGTAAAAAATGCTAAACCGTATAGATATCCCGACAATCATAATTGCTACGCTAGGGAGATGCCCTTGTGATCTCTCCCCAATCCCAGTAATCTAGACCAAAGATTTGTCTATCTAGTTTCCCTAATTTGTCTATCTAGTCTCCTTAACGAAGAGCATTTCTCAGCATGGCTAATTCCTCTGATCGTCGCCCCATCCTGCTTGATTTTGAAAAGCCCTTAGCAGAGCTAGAGACTCGCATCGCCCAAATTCGGGAACTTGCCGAAGAAAACGAGGTCGATGTTTCTGATCAGATTCGTTTGCTTGAGGATCGGGCGGTGCAGCTTCGCCAGGAAATTTTTAGCAGCTTAACGCCTTTGCAACGGCTACAGGTTGCTCGCCATCCGCGCCGCCCTAGCACGTTGGACTATGTTCAGGCGATCAGTGACGACTGGATGGAGTTACACGGCGATCGCGGCGGGCGAGATGATGCGGCAATGGTGGGCGGGGTAGCGCAAATCGATGGACGCCCGGTAATGATTTTGGGGCAGCAAAAAGGACGAGATACGAAAGACAACGTGTTTCGGAACTTTGGCATGGCGTCTCCAAGCGGCTACCGCAAGGCGATGCGGCTGATGGATCACGCGAGCCGTTTTGGAATGCCGATCATCACGTTTATCGATACGGCAGGAGCCTTTCCGGGATTAGAAGGCGAGCAACAGGGACAGGGAGAAGCGATCGCATATAATCTGCGCGAAATGTTTCGCTTAGAAGTGCCGATTATCTGCACGGTGATTGGTGAAGGGGGATCGGGTGGTGCGCTAGGAATTGGGGTTGGCGATCGCTTGATGATGTTTGAGCATTCGGTTTACACCGTCATCAGCCCGGAAGGATGTGCCTCTATTCTGTGGCGAGATGCTGCTAAAGCGCCGCAAGCTGCAGAAGCCCTGAAAATCACGGCCCAGGATCTGATGAGTTTAGGGATTTTAGATGAAATTTTGCCAGAACCCGTTGGTGGCGCTCATTCTGACCCGTTGACCACTGCAGAAACCTTAAAAAAAGCGATTCTGCGACATTTATCTGAGCTAGATCAGCTCACGCCGGAGCAACGGTGCGACCTCCGCTATCGAAAGTTCCGCAATTTTGGCGTCTTCGTTGAAGCTGGCATGACGCATGTAGGTTGAGCGCCGCTGAAATGAACTTCTTCGCGATATAATTAACAATTGTTAACAGTTTCTTATTTTTCTGCTGTCGCTACTGTTGAGGCAGCTCTTTTGGCTTATCAGGTCAATTCAGATCTAGAGGGTCAGACCTAGAGAGGAGATTCGTTCTACTGACGTTACTGGTTGTTAGATCGATGAGTTGGATTTGAGTTTCAGTTTGTAGCACAATCCATTCACTCACAGCGTTTCATCTCACTGTTTGGTCATTTGTTTGATTGGTTCACCTCATTGTTTTTTCCGGATGAGTATTTCATGACTGCTTCCAAAGGACACTACGCTCTGATTACAGGGGCAAGCAGTGGAATCGGTGAGGCGACTGCCCTTGCCTTTGCCAAAGCAGGTATACATTTAGCATTGGTTAGCCGTTCTGCGGCTAAGTTGGAATCGGTGGCAGATGCCGCTCGTCAATTCGGCGTCGAGGTTCGCACGGATGCGATCGATTTAGCTGAGGTGGATCAGGTGCGATCGCGCATCGAAGCGATTACATCGAAGGTTGGCACGATTGATATCCTCGTGAATAACGCTGGAATGGGCTACACCGGAACCGTGATGGAGACGTCTTTAGCAGACTGGCAGCGCGTGATTGACCTAAACCTCACCAGCGTTTTTCAGGTCATCCAAGGCAGTCTATCCGTTCTACGACAGCAGCAGAGCAGCACGATCATCAATGTTGCCTCTATTGCTGCCCATCAAGCGTTTCCCAACTGGGGCGCATACAGTGTGAGTAAATTTGGCTTGCTGGCGCTGTCTAAAACTTTGGCGGCTGAAGAACGCGCCAACGGCATTCGTGTGGTGACGGTTTCTCCTGGATCGGTCAATACTTCGATTTGGGATACAGACACTGTGCAAGCTGACTTCGATCGCAGCCAAATGCTGACACCTGACGTCGTGGCTCAATCGATCCTTCATGCCGCAACTTTGCCCACTCACGCTGTGGTAGAGGAGTTAATCCTGATGCCCAACGCAGGTACGTTTTAGCGGGCGTCCTGTTCGTGTTTGACTTTATGTTCGTGTTTTGACTTTTTGCACACATTCACTTCGATCTACTATGGCAATTACTTCCCCAAATAGTTCAGATGCTTCCAGTCCTAAGAAAAATTTAGAAGCGAGACCCGATCGCAACACTCAAAACGGGCAAGAGGTCAAAATCACACCTCCCAGCGACGAGCATCTTGAGGATATGAAAGATGCTGTGCGAACCATGTTAGTTGGTGTGGGCGAAGACCCAGAACGTGAAGGTCTCTTAAAGACGCCAAAGCGTGTAGCGGAAGCAATGCGCTTCTTGACCAGTGGCTATACTCAGTCGTTGGATGACCTCGTGAATGGTGCTATTTTTGACGAGGGACATAACGAAATGGTGTTGGTACGCGACATCAATTTCTTTAGCTTGTGCGAGCATCACATGTTGCCGTTTATGGGAAAAGCCCATGTAGCCTACATTCCAAATCAGAAAGTCGTCGGGTTGAGCAAACTGGCTCGGATTGTGGAGATGTACTCCCGTCGATTGCAGGTGCAAGAACGTTTGACGCGCCAAGTGGCAGAAGCAATTCAAGAAATTTTGGAGCCGCGGGGCGTTGCAGTGGTGATGGAGGCGACACACACCTGTATGACGATGCGTGGCGTTCAAAAGCCAGGGTCTTGGACAGTGACAAGTGCAATGGTTGGAGTGTTTCAAGATGATCAGAAGACGCGTGAGGAGTATCTCAATTTGATTCGTCACCAGCCGTCGTTCTGGTAATTGGGGCTTAAGGATCGAATGGGTGAGATCGTGTGCGATCGCGCCTTGTGAATCCTGAAGGATTCACAAAGTCTGAAGAAGCGCAAGATGCTACATCATGCCTTAGGTCTAGGCGGGTGGTTTAACAGGCTCCTCTATCTAAAACATCGCCATCTGAAAAGCGAAGGGGCAAAACTGGTTCGCGATCGCGAACCAGTTTTGCGATCGTCGCCACCAACACCTGTGGTTCAACAGGTTTAGAAATGTGATTTTGAAACCCAGCCGATAGCGCTTGCGCTCGGTCTTCGGGTTTTGCCCCTGCGGTAAGCGCGATCGCTGGAATATGACGCGCTTTTTTAAAAATTGCCGAATTAGGTACGTCGCGCTGTTGTTCCTGTTCACGAATTTGGCGAATCAGGTAATAGCCATCTTCTCCAGGCATCGAAATATCGCTAACTAAGATGTGTGGAGTGGTATGTTTCAGATACTTGATCGCTTCGTTCGCTGAAGCAACTGCGATCACATCGGCTCCGGCTTGTTCTAGCGCTGCTTTGATAAAGTTGCGGCTATCGGCGACGTCTTCAACAACCAACACCTGTATGTGATTGAGAGATATCTCTCCTCTGTTCTCGGTTTTAGTCGCTATGGTGGAGTCCGGGTCATTGCTGGGTTGAGTTGTTGCTAACGGTAAGTGAACCGTGAACGTGGCTCCTTTGTCCTCACCCTCACTGTAAGCAAAAATTTTGCCTTGGTGAAGATTCACTAGCTGATTCACAATTGCCAATCCTAATCCTAGTCCACCATGCGATCGCGTCGAGGAACTATCGGCTTGACGGAAATGCTCAAAGATATGGGGAAGAAAATCGGGAGAAATGCCAATTCCGGTATCGATCACGTGCAGGTGAGCAAAATTCTGTTTATCTGCGATTGACCACTTAACGGTAACTTGTCCGCCTTTGAGGGTGAACTTGATGGCGTTCGTGAGCAAATTCCAGATGATTTGCCGCAGCCGTTCTGGATCAGCAGAAATTAGTTGCCCTGTCTCATTCAGTTGAGCAACTAGCTCAATCGCTTTCTCGTCAGCTAACGGACGCACCGATTCAATCACCGATTCAATGATCGCGATGGCGTTGATGGGCTGAAGCGACAGTCGAACTTTGCCCCGCATCAGCTTGGAAACATCTAAAATGTCTTCGATCAGTTGGGCTTGCGATTTCGCGTTACGGGCGATCGTTTCTAACGCCCGCACCGTTTTAGCCTCATCAAATTTTTTGCTCAGCAGCAATTGCGACCACCCCAAGATCGAATTCAAAGGCGTACGAAGTTCATGAGAAACGACGGCTAAAAACTCATCTTTGATCCGGTTCGCGTCTTCCGCTTGCTTGCGCGCAGCTTCTACCCGCAGAATCTCAAGGTTTTTGGCAACAAGTTGCTGGGCTTGTTGCTGAACCTCAATATTTTTTTTGAACAAATCAACAAATACAGCCACTTTTGCAGTCAAGATGACCGGATCAATCGGTTTGAGCAAATAATCCACTGCGCCGAGCGCATATCCCTTAGATCGAAGAGCATCCGCGTCGCTGAAAGCAGTGAGGAAAATGATTGGCGTGGATCGCGATCGCGATCGTTGCCGAATCAGCGCTGCGGTTTCAAACCCGTCCATTCCGGGCATCTGCACATCTAGCAGAATGAGTGCAAAGTCTTGGTCGAGCAAACACTTTAAAGCTTGTGCCCCTGAATGAGCTTTTACCAAGTCCTGCCCCAATCCGTTGAGGGTGGCTTCTAGGGCAATCAAATTTTCAGGATGGTCGTCCACTAAAAGGACAGTTGCTTTGGGTTCAGCTTGCATACGTACATAGAGCTAAAGGGTCAAAGGAGCAGCTTGAGGGGCGAGTTCCCTTCCTCCTTGGCGATAAGTTTATTGAAGGATCGCGTTTAGCGATCCTTTAGACTTCGTTTTAAGAATCTGATTGAAGTTTGGCAAGGCCAATTCCTTCAGAGTTGCGCCCTGGTTAATGCATCATGCCATTCTCACTTATGCAGCCACACTCGAATCAGCGAGAGTAGTTGCTCAGTATCGACTGGCTTTGTGATGTAGTCCGAGGCTCCCGCTTCGAGACACTTTTCGCGATCGCCCAACATCGCTTTCGCCGTCAGCGCAATAATCGGTAACGTCGCGAATCGGTCAATTTGGCGAATCGAGTGTGTCGTTTCGTAGCCATCCATCTCTGGCATCATCACATCCATCAGCACAAGGTTGATGTCTGGGTTGTCGTTTAGTCTGGCAATGCCATCGCGACCGTTCTCAGCGTAGAGAACCTGCATTTGATAGCGCTCCAGCAGACTCGTGAGGGCAAAGATGTTTCGCACATCATCATCCACAATCAGCACTTTTTTGCCGAGCAAGATCGGATCGTTTTGCTGGAGTTGCTCTAGCATCTGTCGCTGGGCAGCGGGTAAATCTGCCTGAACGCGATGGAGAAACAGGGCGGTTTCGTCGAGCAGACGTTCTGGCGATCGCGCATCTTTGATGATGATGGTGTCAGAAATGCAGCGTAGTTCCGTCTCCTCTTGCGAGGTCAGTTCTCGTCCGGTGTAGACGATGATGGGCAAGTAACCGAGGCTGGGCTTTTGCTTAATTTGCTCGATTAGCTCAAATCCATTCATGTCAGGTAGATTCAGATCCAGAACGAGACAGTCGAAGTGGCTCGACATCAGCGCTTCTAGTGCTGATGCGCCAGTTCCCACAGTCGTACTATCGAGGTTGTCATTCCCGATCAGGTCTGCGATGCTCTGATGCTCGTGTTCGCCGTCTTCGACAATTAGTAGCGCCTTGACGGGGCGATCGACAAACTCACGAATTCTGGCGAGGGCATTTAGAAGGACATCACTGCTGATTGGTTTTTGCAGACATGCGATCGCGCCTTGTCGCAGACAGCGTTGTAGCCCTTCTTCGACCGACATGATGTGAACTGGAATGTGGCGGGTATTGGGATCGTGCTTGAGACGATCTAACACCGTCCAGCCATCGAGGACGGGTAGCCGAATATCGAGCATGATCGCTGTGGGTCTGAACTGTTGCGCCATTGCCAGTCCGACATTCCCGCGAGTTGCCACTAGCCCTTTAAAGCCTTCTTGCCGTGCCATATCGAGCAAGATTCGGGCAAAGTTGAGGTCGTCCTCAATGATCAGCAAGGTGCGATCGCCGGGTTCCAGAGTTTCGCGATCGTCCTCGATCGCGATTGGTAGGGGGAGATCAAGCAGAGACGCCGATGGCGAAGAGCCAGAGAGGGTCGTCGTAGAAATCGCGGCAGACGGGACGTGTTGACCCGTAGCTCCTGCTTCAGAAGAGAATAGCGCTTGCACTCTCTCTCTCCTATCTCCGTTTTCCACCCCAGCTTCTCGACGCACTAAATACGTCTGTGGTAGATAAAGCGTGAAGGTGCTGCCTCGTCCGGGTTCACTCGTGAGGCGAATCTCACCTCTTAGCAAGCGAGCAATTTCGCGACTAATCGATAAGCCTAACCCTGTTCCGCCATAGCGACGAGACGTAGTGCCATCGGCTTGCTGAAAGGCTTCAAAAATCACCTGTTGTTTGTCGGGAGCAATGCCAATTCCTGTGTCCGATACGGCAAACGCCAGCACCCCGTCAGCCTGATTCAAGGCTTCGTGCTCTTGATTCCAACCTTGGGTCACTAGACTAATATCCAATGCCACTCGTCCTTGCTCGGTGAACTTAAATGCATTCGATAGCAAGTTTTTCAACACTTGCTGCAAGCGTTTTGAGTCGGTGTAGAGCGTGCGAGGCAGAGAATCGTCCAGATGAATTTGAAAGTCGAGTTTGCGGTCTTGTGCAACTTGGCTAAAGGTGCGATCGAGGTGATGCCGCAGGTCAGCAAAGGACGTTGGCTCGACCTCGATCGACATCGTGCCCGATTCGATTTTTGCCAGATCAAGAATGTCGTTAATTAGCCCTAACAGATCATTACCTGATGTGTAAATCGTGTGGGCATACTCCACTTGCTTCAGCGTTAGATTGTTCTCGCTGTTATCAGACAAGAGCCGCGATAGAATCAGCAAGCTATTGAGCGGCGTCCGCAATTCGTGAGACATGTTTGCCAAGAATTCAGACTTGTATTTGGAACTGAGAGCGAGTTGTTCGGCTTTCTCCTCTAGCGATTGCCTTGCTTGCTCAATTTCTTGGTTCTTGCGTTCCACTTCGCGATTTTGTACCGCTAATAGTTCTGCTTTCTCCTGTAGTTCTTCATTGGTTTGCTGCAATTGCTCTTGCTGATTTTTGAGCAATTCTTCTGATGCTGTTAGCGATCGCGCTTGCTGCTCTAACCGTTGATTGGTCCCGGTAAGTTCTTTTTGCTGGGTTTGCAGTTCTTCTGCTAACGATTGCGATTGCTTCAGCAATTCTTCCGTTCGCATACTCGCCGCGATCGTATTGAGAACGATCGCAATGCTTTCAGTCAACTGGTCAAAGAAGGTCAGGTGAATTTCGCTAAAGCGGCGGAAGGAGGCAAGTTCGATCACCGCCGTCACTTGTCCCTCAAACAACACGGGCAGAACGACCGCATTGAGTGGCGCTGCTTCGCCTAGCCCTGAACTAATCTTGATGTAATCGTGCGGCACTTCTGTAATCAGAATCCGCTCTTTTTCTAAGGCGCATTGTCCTACGAGTCCTTCGCCCAAGGCAAAACGGTTTGCGAGATTTTTGCGCTCCCGATAGGCGTAGGTGCTGAGTAATTTCAGATAACCAGGATGGGCGTCGCCCGTTTCCATGAGATAGAAGACTCCGTGTTGCGCGGAAACTAGAGGAGCGAGTTCCGACAGAATCAGTTTGGAAACGGTTTCGAGATCGCGCTGACCTTGCAACATGCGCGTAAACTTCGCCAGATTCGTTTTGAGCCAATCTTGCTCGGTGTTCTTTTGGGTGGTTTCGCGCAGGTTGGCAATCATCTGGTTGATGTTGTCTTTGAGGATTGCGACCTCACCCTGAGTTTCAACCGAAATCGAGCGGGTTAAGTCTCCCTTCGTCACGGCTGTTGCTACTTCTGCGATCGCTCTTACCTGGGTCGTGAGATTGGCTGCCAGTTCGTTTACGTTATCGGTGAGGTCGCGCCAGGTTCCCGATGCACCCGGAACTTTCGCTTGTCCTCCCAGCTTGCCTTCAATACCCACTTCGCGCGCTACAGTTGTCACCTGATCGGCAAACGTAGCCAGGGTATCGATCATTTCGTTAATCGTGTCTGCCAGCGTTTCGATCTCGCCTTTTGCATCGAGCATGAGCTTGCGCTTCAAGTCGCCATTTGCAACCGCCGTCACAACTCTAGCAATGCCTCGCACTTGGGCGGTGAGGTTGCTTGCCATCGAGTTCACGTTATCGGTGAGGTCTTTCCAGGTTCCGGCAACGCCTGTGACTTGGGCTTGGCCTCCTAATTTGCCTTCGGTTCCGACCTCGCGTGCGACCCGCGTTACTTCTGAGGCGAAGGAACTGAGTTGATCCACCATCGTATTAATAGTGTTCTTCAGATCCAAAATCTCGCCTTTGACATCAACGGTGATTTTTTTGGAGAGGTTGCCGTTTGCGATCGCGGTTGCCACTTCAGCAATGTTCCTCACCTGGGCGGTGAGGTTGCCTGCCATCAGGTTTACGTTATCGGTGAGGTCTTTCCACGTTCCGCCTACCCCTCTGACATAGGCTTGTACCCCCAGTTTTCCTTCGGTTCCCACCTCTCGCGCGACTCGCGTTACTTCTGAGGCGAACGAGTTCAACTGGTCCACCATCGTATTGATCGTGTTTTTCAGTTCGAGAATCTCGCCTTTAACATCGACCGTGATTTTCTTCGACAAATCGCCGTTTGCTACCGCCGTTGTCACTTCAGCAATGTTTCTTACTTGGGCAGTCAAACTACCCGCCATGAAGTTCACGCTGTCGGTGAGGTCTTTCCAGGTTCCGGCCACCCCGCGCACTTCTGCTTGTACACCGAGTTTTCCTTCAGACCCCACCTCTCGCGCCACCCGCGTTACTTCTGAGGCGAACGAGTTCAACTGATCCACCATCGTATTGACCGTGTTTTTCAGTTCGAGAATCTCGCCTTTAACATCGACTGTGATTTTTTTGGACAAATCGCCGTTTGCTACCGCCGTTGTCACAGCAGCAATGTTTCTCACTTGGGCGGTCAAACTACCTGCCATGAAGTTCACGCTGTCGGTGAGGTCTTTCCAGGTTCCGGCCACCCCGCGCACTTCTGCCTGTACACCGAGTTTTCCTTCAGACCCCACTTCCCGCGCCACCCGCGTTACCTCTGAGCCAAAGGAACTGAGTTGATCCACCATCGTATTAATGGTGTTTTTCAGTTCGAGAATCTCGCCTTTAACGTCCACTGTGATTTTTTTGGACAGATCACCGTTTGCCACAGCCGTCGTCACTTCGGCAATGTTCCTTACCTGGGCAGTGAGGTTGCCTGCCATCGAGTTCACGCTGTCGGTGAGGTCTTTCCAGGTTCCGGCCACTCCGCGCACTTCTGCCTGTACACCGAGTTTTCCTTCGGTTCCCACCTCTCTCGCCACCCGCGTTACCTCTGAGGCAAACGAGTTCAACTGATCCACCATGATATTGATGGTGTTCTTCAGTTCGAGAATTTCGCCTTTAACATCGACGGCAATTTTCTTCGACAGATCGCCATTTGCTACCGCCGTTGTCACTTCGGCAATGTTGCGGACTTGATCCGTTAAGCTACCCGCCATGAAGTTCACGCTATCGGTGAGGTCTTTCCAGGTTCCGGCCACTCCGCGCACTTCTGCCTGACCACCCAGTTTTCCTTCAGCACCCACCTCGCGCGCGACCCGCGTTACTTCTGAAGCAAACGAGTTCAACTGATCCACCATCGTGTTGACCGTGTTTTTCAGTTCGAGAATCTCGCCTTTAACATTAACGGTGATCTTCTTCGACAGATCACCGTTTGCTACCGCCGTTGTCACTTCGGCAATGTTCCTCACCTGAGCGGTGAGGTTGCCTGCCATCGAGTTTACGCTGTCGGTGAGGTCTTTCCAGGTTCCAGCGACGCCTTGTACATCCGCTTGTACCCCCAGTTTTCCTTCAGTTCCCACCTCGCGCGCGACCCGCGTTACCTCTGAGGCGAACGAGTTCAACTGATCCACCATCGTATTAATGGTGTTTTTCAGTTCGAGAATCTCGCCTTTAACATCGACCGTGATTTTCTTCGACAAATCGCCGTTTGCTACCGCCGTCGTCACTTCAGCAATGTTCCTTACCTGAGCGGTGAGGTTGCCAGCCATCGAGTTCACGCTGTCGGTGAGGTCTTTCCAGGTTCCGGCAACACCGGGCACTTGCGCTTGTACCCCGAGTTTTCCTTCGGTTCCCACCTCGCGCGCGACCCGCGTTACTTCTGAAGCAAACGAGTTCAATTGCTCCACCATCGTGTTAACGATTTGAGCCGTTTGTAGAAACTCACCCTGCAACGGTTTGCCTTCGATTTCGGTCGCGATCGTATGAGACAAGTCACCATTCGCAACGGCTCGAATCACCCGAGTCGTCTCTGCCATCGGCTGCACCAAGTCTGTGATCAGCGCATTCACAGAGGCAACACTTGCTTTCCATGCGCCTTTCGCACTTCCGACAGAACCCCGTTCGTAAATTTTTCCCTCTTTACCGACGACGGTGCTAATTCGCTCTAGCTCCGTTGCCATCTGTTGATTCATGTCGATGATTTCGTTGAGGGTATCCGCAACTTTGCCTGCAAGCCCCGTTTGATCACTAGGCATTCGTACAGAAAAGTTACCTTTTTTCACCTCGACGAGGGTTCTGAGAATTTGCTTAAGATCCAGGCTCTCGGTGTCGCTGGTAGCAGGTGCAGTTGGCATAATGTATTTCTGACGGGAGGGCGAGCGTAAGATACATCTCGGAATACTTCTATAGTGTAATGAATTACCTAGAAATTGAAGCGTAAAAGATCGTTTGAGCTTTAATTATTGCTACGGTTTGGCCTTCGAGGACAATTGATGTTTAGTACGTTTCCGTGCTTAGGTAAATTCTGAATTACCTTGCTTCAGCAGGTTGAAGGTTCTTCTTGGCAGAGCTAGAATGTTTTTCTGATTAGTTCCTCTAATCCTCTAATAGCTTGACCAAACCAACCTCTACAGGACATTCTCTTGCAAGATCAATCACCCAATAACAGCGGCAGTGAGTCAGCGATCGATCTCAGTCAGTTGGTGAAGGCTGTGGTGAAAGTAGTGCTGAAGGCAAAGCAGACACAGAATGCTGATGAGGCTCTAGTTATTCGAGATGAGTTGCATCGTCTTCCAGATCAGGTGATGACCGAGGTTCTCAATCAGGTCATGCTAGAACTGGTGCAGATTGATCCAACCTTGTGTCGCTGGTTTATTGTGGATGTCTTTTTGCGAGATGCCGATCCAGAGGGCAGGGCAGATGTAGCAGAACGAATCAATGTGATGATGGCAGAGTTGCAGTGATTGCCGTTTACCTGTCTCGTTGAATCTCAAAGCGTTGTCGATGATAGTTTGAGCATCGCGCGTGAAGGTCTGAGGTTCAGCGTTGAATGTCTAAGCTAGGTGAACGAAGGTCTGAGCATCACGCGTGAATGTTTGAGCTTCGTGCGTGAAAGTCTGAGGTTCAGCGTTGAATGTTTGAGCTTCGTGCGTGAAGGTCTGAAGTTCGTCAAGCAATGTTTGAGCATCACTGGTGAAGGTCTGAGCATCATGCGTGAATGTTTAAGCTGGGTGAACGAAGGTCTGAGCATCACTCGTAAAGGTCTGAGCATCGCGCGTGAAAGTCTGAGGTTCAGCGTTGAATGTTTGAGCTTCGTGCGTGAATGTTTGAGGTGGACTAACTCAGGTTTTGCCTTCACGGATAAAGATTTGATCCTCTACTACCAAATCCGCCGCTATGAAATCTGCTGCCAATGCGTGAGCCTTGATCAAACTTTGTGATTCTGCCAAAACTTCAACATCCCTAAAACAAACATAGGGGCGTCTGTCAGACACCCCTACTAGCCACTAAACCCTAAATTGTCCGAATCAGTCGCGTCTGAGCCGCCGCAATTCCTCTTGCAGATCCGCAACCTGTTGACGCATATCATCCACGCTTGTTGAAGCTGGGGTTGGTTCGTCGTCATCTAGAATTTCGATCTTGCGAGGCTCTGCGGGACGGGATTGTTCGGATGTTACCGTCGGCTGCTGCTGTTGCGCCTTCTGAACCATATCATCCACAAATCGACGAGCTTCGTCTGCATTCATCTCGCCGCGCTCAACCATTTCATCGGCTAGCTTCTGAACCTGCGATCGCAGCTCAGTCAACTTTTCTCCTGCCTTCTCGCCCGCATAAGAGGCAACGCCAATTCCTAAATAAACCGCTTTCTGAACCAGATCTCCCAAACCCATAGTTTTCAAGCTCCATGTTGAATAATTCCAAGATACGCAGAATCGCTCGGGTTGCCCAGTGGGAGAACGGTCGATTTGCTGTAGAGAAAACCGTCTACACCTTGTGTCTACACCTCGTGAAGCGAAGGTTTAAAGCAGAAGGTTTAAAACAAAGGTGACCCGGAGACTACGCCTATCGTGAGCATCCCGTATTGCTGCTACCTTCCGGTCCTGACAAAATTTGGGCGTCGCGATCGCATAGATCCGAGTCACTTACTAAGATAACACTTTCCCGCTCAGTTCAAGCTCACTCAACTACAATTTTCCATTCATAAAGCTGATAATGCACGCACCCATTCTGCACGAGCGGATCTTGAGCGACGATGTTTTTCGCTTCTTCCATTGACGACGCTTTAAATAGCAACATCCCGCCGCCGAAACAACTCCAATATCCGGTGCGGGCTTCATGACCTTTTGAGATCAACTCTTTGACAAACGCTTTATGAGCAGGAACATAGCGATCGAAGGTCGGCCTATCAACGATTCCTTCTTCGATTTTGACAAACCAAGGCATTACTGCATTCTTCCTTCATTACCAATCAGGATCTATTCTGTAGCTAAACGCTAGAGATACGCCATTAGAATAAGGCTTTGCCCGACCTAAGATCCAAAAACCAATCTTTTGTCACTACAGCCTTACATGAGTAAAGAAACGCTGTTTTTTGTTGCGCTTCTGCCGCCGCCATCGATTCAAGAACATGTCACAGAGATTAAGCATTACGTTGCCGAACGATACGATAGTCGTCATGCGCTTAAATCTCCTCCGCATATTACGTTGCAACCACCGTTTAAGTGGGTGCCAGAACGAATCGATGAATTGCAACACTCTCTCTCATCATTTGCTCAGTCTCAACCTCCGATTTCCATCACGCTAGACGGATTTTCTGCCTTTCCACCACGAGTCATTTACATCCATGTCGCTCGCACCCAACCTCTCCTAACCCTGCATCAAGCTTTCATTGAACATTTGGAAGTGACAATCGGTTTAGTTGATCCAAAAGAAAAGTCGCGACCTTACGCACCTCACATGACGGTGGCTTTCCGAGACTTAACCAAGCAAAACTTCAAACTGGCATGGAACGACTTCAAAGAGAAGTCGCTGCATTTTGGGTTCACCGCATCTCACCTAGCTCTCCTCATTCATACAGGTCAAAGGTGGGAGGTTCACAAAGAATTTCCGTTTAGCATGGTGAATAGATGAAGTGATGAGGCAAAGTATGCAACAGTTTGCGACGGGCGCAGAGCGCAACACAGACGGAACCGCAACACAGTTTTACACCTGGAATGGATATCGCTGTGCCTACGATGTACTGAACGAAGGACAAGGCGTTCCATTAGTGCTAATCCACCCAATTGGGGTTGGGCTGTCTCGCGGCTTTTGGCAACGCTTTAACCAAACTTGGATCGAGTCAGGACATCGCAACCCAATTTACAATCCCGATTTACTGGGATGTGGCGAAAGCGATATGCCGCGTGTCGCCTATCATCCAATCGACTGGGCAAAACAACTGCAATTCTTTCTGCAAACGGTTGTAAAAACGCCGTGTGTCTTAGTGGCGCAAGGTGCATTGTTTCCTGTTGCCGTTGATCTAGTAACGCTGCAACCCGATTTAGTGAAGGGTGTGATCTTAAGCGGCCCGCCCGCGTGGACGTTGGTTACACGAGATACCTCTGACCTGCAACATCGCATCGCCTGGAACTTGTTCAATTCACCCTTGGGCAGTGCGTTTTATCGCTACGCACGGAGATCGCAGTTTCTTCAACGATTCTCAGTTCGTCAACTCTTTGCTCACGAAACTCAAGTCGATTCTAATTGGCTCAACATGTTGCAGGCTGGAGCAAGTGATCTTGATAGTCGTCATGCAGTTTTCTCGTTTCTCTCTAGCTTCTGGCGGCAAGATTACACGGATCGAGTTGCACAAATTCACCAGCCCACTCTAATTGTGTTAGGCAATCAAGCAACTAGCATCAGTCAAGAAGGCAAGCCTGAAAGCCTGGATCAGCGATTAGAAGAATACTTAGAAGCATTTCCGAATGCTCAAGGCGTAAAAATTGAGGGGCGGAATGTGTTGCCTTACGAATCGACGGAGGCATTTGTAAAGGCGATTGCGCCATTCATTCAAGTCTTGCAATAATTACTCGAAGACCTGTTCAGGCGCGATCGCTAAATTGGAGAACAGTGGTGAAATGATAGGGCTGTTTCCTCGAAACTGACCGACTTCAACATAAACGTCGCCCTCCAACGTCAAGACCAGAACGGTTTTCTGCTCAGGATTAATGATCCAATATTCAGGAATCCCGATTCGGCAATATTGGTCGCGCTTGCGCTCATAATCGCGTTCTCGATTCTGTCGCCCTGGACTTACAACTTCCATAACCAACTGTGGTGGCGGCATGTCAAGCTTGATCGTGAGTCGCTTTTGCGTGAGTGCTAAATGCTCTTCTCGAAGAACAACCAAATCAGGATAGCGATTTTGAGCGTCACCCTTTTTCAATACGGGAACTTGAATCTCACAATTATGAAGTCGTACCAATCGACGGTTTACGAGTTGAATTAGAACATCGCGCAGGTTTAAAGCAATCCAATCGTTCGGTTCTGATTCTGGTGGCAATTCAACTAGCTCCCCGTCAATCAGTTCATAGCGGCTGTTGTCTGCATCATCGTAAGTTAAATATTCCTCAAACGTTGAAAACCGAGGTTTGGCTTGAGTCATAACTCATCTCCAAGTTTTAAGAATCAGCCAGCTTTGACAAGTTTCCTAGTGGGCTGCTTTACCCATCGGACGATGAACAATCGTTTCTACCACTCTACGCCGATCGCTAAAGTTGATGCCGACCAAACGCACATAATTAGCCTCATGTTCGCCAAGACACGCTTCGAGAGCCGATAATGCGCCCGCCCCATCATCTTGAAACATGCCGTAACAGTTCCACGAATTTATCCGAAATCGACGTTCATCAACGTACTCAATGCCTAGCCGTAACCCTTGTCCTAAAATCTGATTCACTTGACTAACAAGTTCTGGACTCAGACGAGTACCAGAAGATTGTCCGTTATAGCTTGCAGTGGAAGTGGGATTTGTTGGAGCGGTTCCTCCAAAGTTGCGCTTTTCGCTATTTGCGGGTTTTGGTGTCGACCCGGAAGGTGCTGAAGGTTTCGTCGACTCAGAGCGCTGAGCCACCATGTTAATCTCACCTAGTCCACGATTGCCGATCGTTTGATTGTATTCCTGAACAAGGCGCAATTCTTGTAGACGCTTCTGTTCGCGTACCAACGCTTGACCTACTTCGATCAGGTGAGGCAAACTAAAATCGGGTTTATGGAATTCTGGCGGCGCTTGTTTGCTGTTGACCACGCGCTGAGAAATTTGATTCACGCCAACTTCTTGAATTAGCTGTTGAACTTGCTCATCGTAGAGCCGCGATCGCAGTGCCCCGTAGAAGTCGATCGCTTGTTCCGGAAACGTATCGACCAGTTTCTCAACATCTCTGTGAGCAACCTGATCGACCTCAAAAATGCCACTCACAATTCCAATGCGATCGGCGCGATCAGGTTCCCAATAAAACTTGTCCATTCGCCCATCTCGAACGAGTGGAGCGTACAACGTCGCTAAGTCATTTCCCGTCACGATGATCGGGATGCGCTGCGTTGGATCGGTGTTGTAACTTCCAGGAAGCTGGACGTTGGTTGGATTGTCGGCAATGTTCATTAACGTGCCATGAACCAGTTGAGTGTTCACGGTATATTGCGTGAATTGATCCACTCGTCCCATACCGGCGTCAATATCATTGATAATCAGAACCGCCATCTTGCCGCGCACCTTCACCAGTTCACCCGCTTCTATATATCGCAGTCGCACCAAACGCGCCGGATCACCAGCATCAGGACTTTCTAACTCCCCTGCCGACATGTAAACCGCTTCTATGCCCATTTGCTCAAACACCAGATCGCACTGAAAAGACTTTCCTTCGCCTTTGCGCCCGTGGACTCCCAAAATGAGTGGCACTTTTACATTAGGCAAATTCAAATAATTCTTTGTAATGTGGATCGACAATTTATCTAAGAAGCGAGGAGCGATGTAATAACTCATAGGAACCACTTAAGAAGAACAAAGCAGGGTAAGGACGGCTTACCCTGCTTCAATAAAAGGCTAAATCTGATAATAACGAATCTTAGTGAACAGAACGATCAAGCTTTTTAATGGAAGACATTGACGGAGTTGAAGAGTCGCTTAGATAAATTTTAGCGTCTTGTAATTCCTGCTCTCGCAAATACTGTACAACCGATTCGTAAGTGGCCTGATTATAGGCGATATCGTGGGGAATCCGAGTGAGATATCCCATGCAATTTCCCATCAGAAAATAAACGCTAACCATTGCCGCTGCCGCTGCTGCAACTAGCGTGCCAGCCAACATCAGAGAGAATTGTCTCTGCTCAACTGCTTCTTGCATTAGATGCAGTGACCAAGCAACGAGACCGACCGCAATAATTAGAATGGGTATCGTCATAATTTACATATCTTAACAGATATTTAGACAAATTGACTCTGTCTAGCTATGTAAACAGCATAGATCCCTATCATAGTACTTGCCAAAAACGGCATGAAGTGGCTACGCGCCTCTAGGAGCGAAGTTTTCAGCTAAATATCGCGAATTAGAACGTTACGTTCTTTTAAGAATGTCTTAATTTGAGAAACCGTTAGTTCACTGTAATGAAGCAGTGATGCTAACAGTGCAGCTTCGGCTTTTCCGTCCGTTAAAGCATCGTAAATGTGTTCACAGGTTCCTGCGCCTCCCGATGCAATGACAGGAATTTGCACTTCTTGAGCGATCGCGCGCGTCAAACTAAGGTCATATCCTGCTTTCGTTCCGTCCGCATCCATACTCGTCACGAGTAGTTCTCCGGCTCCCCGTTGTTCTACGGTTTTCGCCCACGCGATCGCATCAATTCCCGTATTCTCTCGTCCACCCCGTACATAGACATCCCAGCCCGGATTGGTCGGATCTGGGCGTCGTCTCGCATCGATCGCGACCACAATACACTGATTGCCAAACCGCCGACTCGCCTGACTGATAAAATCGGGGTCACGCACTGCCGCCGAATTAATGCTGACCTTATCGGCTCCAGCCCGCAGCAATTTTTTAATCACGTCTAAGCTGTAAACTCCACCCCCAACCGTTAGTGGAATGAAGACCTGTTCTGCCGTTTTATAAACCACATCGTAAATAACATCGCGGTCTTCATGCGTTGCGGTGATATCTAAGAAGACTAATTCATCTGCCCCCGCCTCGTTATAAACCTGAGCAAGCTCAACTGGGTCGCCAGCATCCCGTAAATCAACAAAATTTATGCCCTTCACAACCCGTCCTGCTTTCACATCTAGGCAAGGCAAGATTCTTTTTGCCAGCATTGCAGTCTAACCCTTGAGAAAAGTATGAGTCAGAATCCTACCTCTAACATTGAACGGAGTCTAGCAAGGAGATGTTTCTGTGCCCTACTTTTGAATTTTTAAGACGGTTGAGCTTAATTTCGGTTCATTGGAATTCGATAGCGACGCGCCACGTAATTGAAGAACCGATAGTACACATCAAACTGCTGACTTGGAGCGCTTCCCCGCAAATAGTACTGGACATTGTCGTGAGTTAGAACAAGCGTAAGAGAACTCGTTTGAGCTTCAATGTTAGCTTGCAGCCTCCCTTGAATGCCTTGTTCAGTTGTGAAATTTGCAGGAGGTAGACTGCTCGAACGTTGAGAAGGAACCTGAGTCGGACGAGCTTTAGAAGAAAGAGGTTTCGCTGGACGAATAGATGAAGTTGGTGATGGAGCCAATTTAGGCGCTGCTGCTCCAGAATTTTTGGGGACTCGAAGAAAGCTTGCCCATCCACGAATCTCGACTTGTTGATTTTGAGGGTTTCTGAAGGCAGCACCATCTCGATTCTCTGGTGAATCAACCGCTTGCCATCCAGCAGGATAAGGGAACTCGAATCCATAACGAATATTTCGATACGTTTCCCATCGGTCCGGTAGCCCATCAGAGGAGCGGCAGCCAAACAGCGCGATCGCTAAACATGCTCCCCATGCTGTTCTTCTTAACATCTGTCTAACGTCTTGTTCTGATCTCCAATTCCAATTAAATCGATCCATTTTGTAAAGGATTGTAACAATATTGCTGTCATGCTGGTTTCCTGGCTTGACAGTCCAAGATTCCCTAGATATTGTTCTTACATACCCGGGTAAAACGACTGAAAGAGATATGCAAGACAAGCAGAAAGTTACGTTGTATCTTCCACCAGAACTGCACCGCCAATTAAAAATTGGAGCAGCAGTTGCCTCCGAAGCAATGTCAACCCTTGCGGAGAAGGCGCTCATCTTCTATCTAACTCATCCCGATGTAGTGGAGCAAGTGGAAGAGGCTCATGGACAAGCGCATCGAATTTACAACTGTCCCGGATGCACGACCCCTGTTGTCTTGCGGGACGGTGAGTTGGCACCGCTTGGTCAGCCATCTGAAGTCTTAGTAGAGGAAAGTTTTCCTGTTGCGAAAGTTCAGGTTGGTGCATCAAGTGAGTCCTCCAACCAGGAGACGTTGGTTCCCTGTTAAGGTTGCTAACTTTGGTTAAGTGATTAGTTAAAGTCTTCACAATGTTGGATTGGGAAGCTGGTTATTTTTCTGCACCGTTTCAGGTAGGTCAGTGGTTATGCAAGAAGAGCTAAATATTCTCGTACAGGCTCAATATCCTCTAATTTATCTAGTGACCTCCGAAGAGGAGCGGGCAGAGCAAACGATCTCCGCGATCGCACAAGCCAAGCCCCACCGTCGAGTCTTTTTGTGGACTGTCACTCACGGCATTGTTGAGTACGGACAGCCTCGCAATGTTACCCAGCACAACACGGTTTCTCCTGAAGCTGCGATTGAGTGGGTGATGAGACAAAGAGAGCCTGGACTCTTTGTTTTCAAGGATTTGCATCCTTTCATTGATTCTCCCGCAGTAAAGCG
This sequence comes from Myxacorys chilensis, assembly GCF_059505265.1. Taxonomy (NCBI): domain Bacteria; kingdom Bacillati; phylum Cyanobacteriota; class Cyanophyceae; order Leptolyngbyales; family Leptolyngbyaceae; genus Myxacorys; species Myxacorys chilensis. The sequence continues at coordinate 66,316 of NZ_JCACKG010000155.1, forward strand.
GTGGTTGCGTGACGCGATCGCAAGCTTCAAAGGGACTCAGAAGTCGATCCTGTTGATGTCTCCGGTTCAAGAAGTTCCAATTGAGCTTGAGAAAGAGGTGGTGGTCATCGATTTTGCAATGCCCAATATGTCAGAACTCGATCAAGTCCTGACAAGTCAACTCGATCTGACCCGCGCCCGTCGAATCACAACGGAGACACGCGAAAAGCTTTTGAAAGCAGCACTAGGTTTAACTCGTGACGAAGCGGAGAAAGTTTATCGCAAGGCGTATGTCACCACCGGGCGCTTGACCGAAGAAGAGGTTGACATTGTTCTATCCGAGAAGAAGCAGCTTATTCGTCGCAACGGCATCCTAGAGTTCATGGAGGAGGATGAGACGATTGAATCGGTCGGTGGTTTGGAGGAGTTAAAGCGTTGGCTCAAGCAGCGCTCCAATGCCTTCACTGAGCGCGCGCGCGAGTATGGGTTGCCTCAGCCAAAAGGAATGCTGATTTTAGGAGTTCCAGGGTGTGGTAAATCCTTGATTGCGAAAACCACTTCTCGCCTATGGGGACTACCATTAATTCGGCTTGATATGGGTCGAGTGTATGACGGGTCAATGGTGGGCCGCTCCGAAGCGAATTTACGGAATGCCCTAAAAACGGCTGAGTCGATCTCCCCAGCTATCCTCTTCATTGATGAGATGGATAAAGCGTTTGCAGGCAGTACTGGGTCATCCGACTCAGATGGTGGAACATCTAGCCGGATCTTCGGTTCCTTCCTCACCTGGATGCAAGAGAAAACATCTCCTGTTTTCGTGATGGCAACCGCGAACCGAGTCGAGCGGCTTCCGGGCGAATTTCTGAGGAAGGGGCGCTTTGACGAAATCTTCTTCGTTGATTTGCCAACCGCCGAAGAGCGCAAAGAGATTTTTAACATTCACCTTGTGAAGCGTCGCCGAGACATTACTCGCTTTGATTTAGATCAGCTAGCTAATGTATGTGACGGCTTTTCGGGGGCAGAGATTGAGCAAGCGTTAGTCGCTGCGATGTATGACGCTTTTGCTCAAGACCGCGAGTTTACCCAACTGGATATTATTGCGGCGTGTCGAGCCACGATGCCGCTATCCAAGACAATGACCGAGCAGGTAACGGCCCTACGGGACTGGGCTAGGCAGCGAGCGCGACCTGCAGCGTCCTCAGTTGCTGAGTATCAGCGACTTGAGTTCTAAAAGCTTTCTCCTGCTCCCAACAGGAGGAAAGGCTGGTTTCATATGCCAGCAGCCAAACAAGCAATTAGGCTTCAGGTTTCCACTGAACGCTGATTGCGATTCTCAACAAGCAAAACGTTGTCGTTGTATTCAACTTTCCACGGAGGAAACCCTAATGTCTCACTTTAGCACTCTACGCACCAAGATTACTGAATCCGAAATCCTTACGTCCTCTCTGCGTGACTTGGGTATTTCCACCAGGACTGACGCTGATGTTCGTGGCTACAACGGACAGCGTGTTCGCGCTGACATTGTTGCTGTCCTCGAAGGCGAATACGATTTGGGGTGGTCTCGCAACGCAGATGGTTCTTTCGACTTGATTGCTGACCTCTGGGGTGTTGCTAAGAAGCACAACCAGACCGAATTGATCAACTCGATTAACCAGAAGTACGCTGTGAACAAGACCTTGGCGGAAGTGAAGCGCCCCGGATTGCAAAACGCCAACGTCAAGTTGGTTGTTCAGAAGTAGTTTCTCTGCGCGTTCCCAAGCTGGCGGGTTAACTTAGAGTTAGCCCGTTTTTTGTGTCAAAATGGCACTGCTGTGAGGATTCGCTATGGTTGACTTATTGTTAGATACTGAGATCCGCCGCATTGTTCGAGCTTGCGGACAACACGCAAAATATCTTGCAACCCAAACGTTTGACGTTTCTGAAAAGGGTCCTGATGATTTTGTCACGAGCGTTGATCAGGCTCTTGATCGCAAACTCACCGAACAATTCACTACCCTTTTTCCTCAAGATTACATTGTTTCAGAGGAGAATCCCACCTCAAGACCTTACTTTCAGCAAAATCAGCGCCTTTGGTGTATTGATCCGTTGGACGGAACCAAAGATTTTATTCAGGGCGATCGCAACTATTCAGTCTTAGTTGGCGTTTTAGAGAAGAGTGCGAGTTCTCCGGGGTCAGCAACGCCAAGCGCTGGATGGATTTATGCTCCGGAGTATGACCTGATGTATCACAGTACACCAGAATCAGGAATTTGGCGTACTCAAGGGGATGCTGATCCTAAGTTGCTGAATCCTGTAGCATCCTCTCGGTTCGATCGTCCTAGAGTAATGATTGGAGAAATCGATTTTGCTAACTTTGGAAGTTTGCTTAGTCAAGCCATTCCAGAAATTGAATTTGTGCGCGCTCCGGGCAGCTTTGGATTAAAAGTCGTGAGTGCCGCGTTAGGAGAGGCAGAGTTGTATGTGTATTTCAACAAGCGAGTGAAGGTTTGGGATACGGTCGCCTCCATTGCGATCGCGCAGGCCGCTGGACTGGTTTGCTGCGATTTAGACGGGCAACCGATCAGCTATGCACCTGATCAAATTAATTTAGAAACTTTAGCTCATCATCAATCCATCGTAATTGGATGGGCATCCTATGTAGAGTTACTACTTCCTCGCTTGAGGAGTGCGATGTTGTCGGCTGCTCCCTAGTTGTCTGTGTTCTCTCCAATTTCTGAGCAGTTCGGCTGATCCGTCAATCTCTGGACTATCAGAACGAACTCAATTTGCCATTTGGTAAATTGGTGGGCGTTTTGACCTATAGATACAGTGTCTACATAGACATGTTTGACGAGTGACCCTCCACCGTACACGTCCATCTCTGAAGATCTGTCATGCAGACTGAAGCTTTCAGTGAGTTATTTCCATTATTGGCAGCGGCCAATCCAGAAACGCTGGATTGGCTACTATCCGTTGCAACCGAGCATGAGTACCCAACTGGCAGAGCCGTTTTAATGGAAGATGCCTGGGGAAATGCCGTTTATTTTGTTGTATCGGGCTGGGTAAAAGTTCGACGGCACTCTGGCACCGGGGAAGACGTTTCCACACTGGCTATTTTAGGTCGGGGTGATTTCTTTGGAGAAATGGCAATTCTAGATGAATCGCCTCGCTCAACAGATGTGATTGCGCTCTCTGATGTACATTTACTTAGTATTTCTGCTCAACGATTCATTCAAACCCTATTTAAAGATCCTCAACTCCATCACCGGATGCTGCAATTGATGGTGAGACGCTTGCGGCAAACTAATATCCGCTTTCAGCTTCGCAATCAACCGCCGGCTGTGAAGTTGGTCAACACCTTATCTTTGCTCGGAGAAAATTACGGCGATAAGATTGGTGAGGGAGCAGACATCTTTAATATTCCAGCTAGGGATTTAGCGGATGTTACAGACATTACTGTTGAGGAAGCGACGAAGATTCTAGAAAAGCTGAGTGACAAAGGCTGGCTCAAAGTAAACACGGAGCAACAGATTATCTCCCTAATGAACCTCAAACAGTTAAATCAACTGCGGACTAAGCGGTGATGGAGAAATTGAAATGAGGCATGATAGGGAATAGAACTTTCTATTGTTATTCTCTACTACCGTGGGGTAAATCTATGAACCGTGAGGATTTTGAATTGACCCAATCGATTGAAGAGTTGCCTTGCGAGTCACAACCGATCGGAACGTCCTCAGCCGCCGTGATTGATACCCCGCACTCACAAGATCTTGCTCTGTTTTACCAGGTCACGATGTCTCATCCCGAGTCACATCTGTTTGAGGTGACTTTGCGGATTCAGAATTGGCAGGCAAAAACCCTTGATTTGAAAATGCCCGTTTGGACGCCAGGGTCGTATTTGGTACGGGAGTATTCACGGCATTTACAAAATTTTGAAGCGTTTTCTGATGCTGAAACGTCGCTAAATTGGCGAAAGCTGAGCAAAAATCATTGGCAGATTGAGACGCAGGGTAGGTCGGAAATTGCGGTTTGCTACCGGGTATTTGCAAATGAGTTGACGGTTCGGACAAACCATCTTGATGAAACTCATGGCTACTTCAATGGAGCGGCGCTGTTCTTCTTTGTACCAGGGTTTCAACAGATCCCCATTTGCATCCAGATTTTGCCGCCAACGGATTGGGCGGTGACAACGGCTTTGCCCTGTGTGGGAGTGAACATCTTTGAAGCGCAGAACTTTGATGCCTTGGTTGATAGTCCGTTTGAAATTGGACAGCACCAGATCCATCCTTTTGAGGTACTGGGTAAGCCGCACGAGTTTGCGATTTGGGGACGAGGAAATTTAGAGATCGGTCGCATCATTAGTGATACCCAAAAAATTATAGAAGTCGAAGCGGAGCTATTTGGTGGGCTGCCCTACGATCGCTATATTTTTTTCCTCCATCTAGCCTCTCAAGCCTTTGGTGGGTTAGAGCATAAAGATAGCTGTTCGCTAATTTATTCTCGCCTTGGATTTCGGATAAAAGACAAGTATGAGCGATTTATGCAGCTCGTAGCTCATGAATTCTTTCATCTGTGGAACGTGAAGCGAATTCGGCCTAAAGGACTAGAAGTGTTCGATTATGAACACGAAAACTACACACCTTCCCTATGGTTTAGCGAAGGGACGACCAGTTTCTACGATTTGCTCATTCCGTTGCGAGCAGGCATTTACGACGCAAAAACCTATTTAACGGCTCTGAGTCGAGAAATTTCTCGCTATCTGACCACTCCAGGACGGCTCGTACAACCTCTAAGTGAATCAAGCTTTGATGCTTGGATTAAGCTTTACCGTCCTGATGCAAATAGCGCCAATTCTCAAATTTCCTATTATCTAAAAGGCGAAATGGTATCGCTGTTGCTTGATTTAGTAATTCGGATTAAGCATCAGAATCAGCGATCGCTTGACAATGTGATGCGCCAGATGTGGGAGCAGTTTGGCAAAGCTGAAGTTGGGTTTACCCAAGAACAACTGAAACTTGTGTTGGAATCAGTTGCAGGGTTCGATTTGACGAATTTCTACGATCGCTACATTGACGGTACGGAAGAACTGCCGTTTGATGAGTATTTTGTTGGCTTTGGCTTGCGTGTTGTATCCAACGGAGAGACAGGAATACCCACGAGCGGTATGACACTCCGAACCGAAGGTGGGCGCGAAATCGTGAAGTTTGTCGAGACAGATTCACCCGCACAGCGAGCCGCGATCGATGCAGGTGATGAATTAGTGGCAATCGATGGGCTGCGAGTCGGATCAGGGCAGTTAGATGAGCGCCTGAAGGACTATCAAGTGGGCGACACTATTGAAGTTACAGTGTTTCACAGCGATGCATTAAAGACGCGATCACTCACTCTTGCTCCGCCTCGTGCCACTCAATATCATCTTGAAGCTATAGAACATCCGTCCACCCTTCAACAACAGAACTTTGAAGGGTGGCTTGGCGTTTCTTTAGCAGCACTTCACTGAAAGTCAATGCTTTTTTAGTGGGACGGTTAGCTTCAACCGTCCCAAACAACTTAGCGAATATTGCTATCTTCTATTTCAGCTTCGGTAGGCGGCAATGTTCCTAGATTGCGATCGCTAGACAGATCCTGGCTAGGGCTAGAGAATTTTTGATTAGAGCTAGGAAGTTCTGCAACGGGACGTTCGTCCTTCGTCTCCGAATGATCGTCCTTCAGCATTTCACCTGCCTGCTTGAGCAAGTCCCGCAGCAATTGACGAACTTGCCGCTCCCGCCGTGCCAATGCCGTTCCGGCTTCCCCTAATCTGGCATCAAACTCTTCTGCTTTTTGATCGGCTTTGGCTTTTGCAACTTCCGCTTGCGGGCGAGCTTGGTCATACCACCGTTTCGCATCTTCTAGATGTCCTTGGGCACGATCGTAGTAAACTTCGCTGCGAGCCGCCAGATTCGCACGAAGAATTGACATCTGTGCTTGCAACTGTGCGTATCGTTGCTTCAGCAGATATGCTTCTTCGCTGTTGCGGATGGTCTCGATCGCGTGGTCAATCTGTTCCCGCATTTCTGCGGATAAATCCTTACCCGCCTCTTTCAGCCCTGCTAGTCCTGCTTCTACATCTTGCTCTAGTTCCCCTTCTTGCTGGTCAAGCTGCGCTTGCAGACGATTGAGTTCCGATTCTGTTTCTGAAATCCGCTTGTGACGAGCATGGCTAATGCCCTCGATCACCCCTTCAACCGAGGCAGATACTTCTTCTTTGGCATGTGAACTATTTTCTTGAATACCCTCAATTGCCGATGAGAACGCATCTTTGACGATTGATCGAACCTCGCCTGATCCGCCCTTCACTTCCGACATCACCTGAGAGATTGCCCCTTGAATAATGTCACGAATGCGATCGCGGCGAAGCTGTCCGACCTCTTTAACCTGCTTCAAATCAGATGAAATTTTTTCTTTGACCGAATTAGCCATAATTGACCTCTACCTTAGATTCTTTTTAACTTAATTAGAGATTGCCATCAAAAAAGCAACTGATGTGGCTTCTCAAGATTGAAACTTCTATTTCAATTAATTGCCATCTCTATGCTTACAAAAATTATTTCTGAATAACCTCTTTCTTAAGATAGGAAACTCAAAAGAAGATGGTTCCTGACTTTAGTGAAGTCAGGAACCATTTTCAACTTAATCGCTGTTTAACTTAAATCACCAACGTAGAGATCAGTATGAATTGCTAATTAGAAGCGGATATTGCATTTAGAAGCGAATACCAGCACCTGCCTGCAAACCAACTGCACCTGCTTTGCTACCTTCGTAAGCGTTAATGCCGTACTTCGCATCGCCAAAAAGCACTACGCCTTTAGTGACTTCAGATTCTACACCCAGTTGCAGCACGGCTGCATCCTTGTTTCCAAGCGGAGATGCTTGGCCATCTTTCTGCACAAATGAGTAACCTGCACCTGCATAAACGTTCGTGTTTCTGCTAACAGGAAGGTCATAAGACAGAGTAGGAATCACTGCGCTATTATTGCCGTTGAAACTTACTGCACCACGAACAGAAACGGGAGCGGTAGGAACAGCAAAACGGCCTTGGATGGTACCACCAATATTTGCAGCATCATTGTCTCTGCCACCGTTGGTTACACCAGCCGAAACACCAGCACCTACATAGCTGCCGTCGAAACGAACGGGTTGCGCAGAAGCAGAACCTGCACCCATAACAAGAGGAGCGACAACGAGTGCAGAAACAGCAGAAAGAGTTGCGAAAGACTTAAGAGAGAGTTTCATTGTTGTGTCCCTAGGAGATTAAGATTGATTGTTGTTCTCTTACTTATTAGTCGTAAGATGGGTTGGAAAAGTTCCAGAGTTTCTCAACAAATGTTCTAGTTAATCAAGGGATTTTTGGATGAGCCGCAAGAGTCTCTACTTGATATTAGAAGCCGTTGAACTAACTGGAGAGTTCTAGAGTTATCATCAAAAAACTTTGTGATTTCTCATAACTTAGGTATATCTAATTTGCAGTTAAGTTTCTTTCTTTAATGGTCTCTTCTACAAGTGTCACATTCTATTTGTGCCAGATGTTTTTACTTAAAATAAAACAAATAAAATCCAGAAGTTGCTGTTAGCTTAATTCGCTAAAACAGTACTCCTAGATTTTATTTTTGATGGGAAAATGAAGTGATTTCTAGACTGACATTGGTCTAGAGATAGAGGCGTATTGTTAGAAATACACGTTAATTGCTGCTAATTCCGAAGCCTATTAAAACAATTTCTTTGCCTTTTCCGCCTAAGCTTGTTCAGAAAAACGCACTGTTTCTACACAAGAATGAACTGGTTGCTTGCACGTCTGATTAGCTGGTTAATCTCTCATCTGAACTTGTAAGCCATATCTTGCTGAGTAGCTCTAATGATGCCAAAGGACAAAGATTTGTTCCTGACTAACTGACGCAGGCGGAGTAACGATCGCGCCCTTCATGCTTCGCCTGATACAACGCCTTATCTGCAGCGGTAATCAATAGTCCTGGCGATGTGATTCGACTGGGAATGGTAGTGGCGATGCCTAAGCTCACCGTGACGATTTTATTGGCTGTTGAACTAGAGTGAGCGATGGCAAGCTCCCTCACGCCAATCTGAATGGTTTGTGCAACTTGAATTGCCCCTTCTTGGTCAGTGCTGGGCAGAATCACCGCAAATTCTTCTCCCCCATAACGAGCAGGTAAATCGAGCGATCGCTTCGCCGCATTCTGAATCACATTGGCTACTTGTCGCAAACAGTTATCGCCTGCTTGGTGTCCGTAGGTGTCGTTAAACCGCTTGAAGCAGTCAATGTCACACATAATCAGCGAGAGCGGGGTCTGATCGCGCAGCATCCGTTTCCATTCTTGCTGCAAATACTCATCAAACCGCCGCCGATTTGCTACTTGCGTCAAGCCATCAAACGACGCGAGACGTTGCAATTCATGATTCGCTTGCTCTAGCTGCTGATAGAGCCTGACTTGCTGAATCAAGCGGCGCACCCGTTGGCGTAGGACTGCCCAATGAATTGGTTTTGTGATGTAATCTACAGCCCCGGCTGCAAACGCTTGATCGACAGACTCTTGATCTTCCAAGCCGGTGATCATCAGAACCGGAGTTCGTCCTCCACCGTTCATCCGCTGAATCTGCACACAGCAGGTAAATCCATCTTTTCCAGGCATGATGGCATCGAGCAATACGATATCTGGACGCATTCGCGCATAGATTGCCAGACAAGCCTCACCATCATTCGCTTCGACCACTTGGTAGCCTTCTTGCTCCATTGCTTGCCGTAACCCAATCCGGGTGATTTTGTCATCATCAGCAACCAGAATCAGAGGAGGATTGTGATTTGAGGGAATTATCTCTGGCATTGCTGAAGTTCCGTGTGTAGCGAGGCTTGAACGCGATCGTATTCAGCCTCCAGTTGGCAGATGCGGGGGACTACTGGATCTAGGTTTCCCAGGCGAGCGCAAGTTTCTAACTCTTGGCACAAGTCTGCCAACTCCGTTGCTCCGACAGCAGCGCTGGTGGACTTGAGAGTATGAGCCGCTTGCTGCAACAAAAAGGCATCTCTTTGAGCGATCGCGCATTGAATTGTTTGCAGGAGCCGGGGCGCATCGTGGAGATAGTTAGAAATGGTGTCGAGCAACGCTTCCGTGCCCTGATCGGCTGCCAAAACAGATCTCCCTGCTGCCCGCCCATTGAGGGTAACTTCAGCAGGCGTGAGGCTCGGAAAGCGGGGCTGACATTTACTTAACGCACTCATCAGTGCCTCCAGACGGATTGGCTTGCTGAGATAATCGTCCATTCCGGCCTCAAGGCAGAGCTGGCGATCGCCTCGCATAGCGTTGGCCGTCATCGCAATGATTCGCGGACGTTGCTCAACTGCCCATTCTGCACAAATGGTCTGAGTTGCCTCCAGCCCATCCATCTCTGGCATCTGAACATCCATAAGGACAACATCATAAGCTTGACGCCGCAGCGCATCTAATACTTCAAACCCGCTACAGGCAACATCTGCACGATACCCTAACCGTTGCAGGAGGTGCAGCGCGACTTTCTGATTGACAACATTATCTTCTGCCAGTAAAACACGTAGCGATCGCGGCTCGGTAAACCCGTTTGTTGAAGCAGATTGAGTAGTGATGGTCTTGACGTTAGACGAATTAATCGCCGATTTGGTCTTTGTTGGAGTGACGTTTTGATCAGCAATTCGGGTAACCCACAATTCCGCAGCGACGGCACAGATTGTGAAGTAGAACGTTGAACCCTTAGCGTGAGTTGGTCTGGCTGGTTTGAAGCCCTGAGGCGGGTCGCCGCCAAATCTGCCTTCACTTTCGACCCACATCTGTCCGCCCATGCGCTCGCTCAATCGTTTGCTGATCGCGAGTCCAAGTCCTGTTCCTCCATACTGCCGACTCGTCGAGGAATCTCCTTGGCTAAATGATTTGAACAAGCGCTCCATGCGGTACAGCGGAATGCCAATGCCCGTGTCATGTACGGCAAATAGCAGATGGAAGCCCGACGGAGGGTTGAGCTTAGAGGTGAGGTTAGAACAGTATTCAGAGAACGGCGGACAAGGAATGGGGATCTCGTTTTCACTCTTGATGCTAACCGTCAACTCGATCTGCCCCTGCTCCGTAAACTTAACCGCATTACTGAGTAAATTCACCAGAATCTGTCGCAGCCGAGTTCCATCGCCCACGATCGCAGCTGGAATTTGTGGAGAGATGTGATAGGAAATATGGATGCCTTTCTCTGCTGCGTTGACGGCGATCAACTCAATAGACTCAAGGAGGCAGGTTTGCACATCAAACGGCTGTTGCTCAATGTCTAGCTTTCCTGATTCAATTTTTGAGAAGTCTAGAATGTCATTGATGAGGGTCAGTAGCGTATCTCCGCTACTGCGAATGGTTTCTAGAAAGTCCCTCTGTTGAGGAGTAGAAGCCATCGCAAGCAATGATTCTGTTAAACCAATTACGGCGTTCATGGGAGTGCGGATCTCATGGCTCATGGTGGCTAGAAATTCGCTTTTCGCTCGATTTGCGGCTTCTGCGGCATGTTTTGCCTGTGCTAGAGCAATATTTTGGTTGGCGAGCGTTTCGCGTTGCAAAGTTTCTTGCTTCAGGAGCCGAGCTTGAGCGAGAGCAATTCCGACTTGATCGGCAACCGCTTCTAGCAGTTCAATTTCATCTTGGCTCCAGTGACGCTCGCGATCGCACTGATGCAGACAAATGATCCCGTTCGGTGCTCCTTGGTATGACGTTCGCACCACCAGCATTGACCGGAGCGAAACCTGCTGGCAGATCGAGTGGTGTGAACGCAGGAGGGGGTCAGTGTAGACGTTGGGAGATGCGATCGCGCTATCTGTTCTGAGCACGGTTTCCATATGCCGATTGCCGACGATCGGAATTTTCAATCCGGTCAAAGCGCTCCAACCTGGCTCTAAATACTCCGCGACGATCGGAATTTGAGGAAACTCGGTGTCGTTCTGCAAAAACTCGAATTCTGACAGAATCGGATCTTCAATCGATACGTAGGCGTGAATCAGGCAGCGATTGACATTAAAGGCACGACCAACTTGAGTGGCCGCCGTCTGAAAAATTTGTTGCGTATCTAAACTTTGCCGAATCTCTTGAGTGAGTTGTTTGAGCAGCAGCGCTCGTTGATATTGCCGTCTCAGCGCTTCTTCTGTGCGTTTGCGATCGCTAATATCAGTTTGAATACCAACGTAATGCGTGATTCGTCCTTCTGCATCGAGCACAGGAGAAATAGACAGCTCATTCCAAAAGAGAGAGCCGTCTTTGCGATAGTTCCGTAGCGTGACCGTGCAGTCTTCTCCGTCTTGAAAAGCTCGGCGCAACTGCTCTAATGCAGGTTGCTCGGTCTCTCCTCCTTGCAAAAGGCGGCTGTTTTTACCCAACACTTCATCTGCCGAATAGCCTGTCATCCGCTCAAATCCGGGATTAACATAGACTATCGGGTTGTCGGCACGAGTGGAGTCAGTGATAATAATGCCGTTGCTGCTTGCCCGCATGGCCCGTTCCAAAATTCGGAGGCGAATTTCGGCTTGCTTTGTTTCGGTCACATCCCGACAGACGCTAATAAATCCTTTTTCAGTTAGCGTGAGCGACATTTCTTCAAAGAATGTACTGCTGTCTCGGCGTTTGGCAACCGCTTCGCCACGCCACTGTCCATTTTGCTTTAGAAGTGGAATAATTTCACGCTCAATGCGGCTAATTTCGTCGGGATAGTAAAGTTCTCGCCAACTTTTGCCGACTAACTCTCCTGGGCGGTAGCCAAACATGCGTAACTGAGCATCGTTGAGGTAGAGAAACTGCCCACGTTCATCTAAAATTGCAATTCCATCAAGCGCCGCTTCCACAACGATCGATTGTCGCCATAGAGCTTCCTGCATCTGCTGCTCTGACAGAGATTCGGGTACTTCGATGAACGGCTTACCCATAGTTGATTTCTGCTTAAGGCGATGCAGAAAGACGGTGAAAGCAATACTGCCTGCGATCGCAACTGCATTCGTACCTAAAGGAATCCACTCTACGCTCACTGACATTCGCTATCCTATCGTTGACCAAACCTGCGGTTGCCTTGCAGTTCCCTCTTGGGGTAATCGTCCAAATTCTAGTAATCTCCGAAATGCGATCCCAGTTGATGCATTTTAGATCTCACTTAGAATAGCGGCTCCTACTGTTTATATATTCCATCGCATCAGCAGAATGGTCAGGACTCTATCTAATCTTTAGATTCAATCACTAAATCCGGCAGTCCTTCCAGCTTTTCGGTTGCGGCAGCTTCTTCATCGGGCGGCGGTAAAAAGACCGTTAAGCCGGCGGGAATGCAGTAGATATCGAGGGGCGTTGTGCCGCTCATCTCGCCATCGAGAACAACTTTTTGGGGTGGATTGGTCGTGATTTTGAAGCGGCGCGATCGCAGGTAGCCGATATCGTCACGATCAGCAGGATTGCCACTTAGCGCTGATTGAAATAAATGATACGTTGCGGTGATGGCACTGGCGCGATTGGCGGGAGCCACGATCGTTAAATCTAATAGTCCATCATCTACCACGAGTCCGGATGGGCCTTGGGCTAACACAGACGTAGGTGGAGCCGCGTTTGCAACGGTGAGAGCAGATGCCGTGAAAGAAATAATCTTGTCATCGGTTTCGACTTCGGTTTCAAAGTGCTCTAAGTCGCGCAACTGTCGTAAGCCTGCTAGAACGTATGCCAAAATTCCAAATCGATTTTTCGCCTCCCGATTTGCTTTTGCAACGGTTTCTGCCTCAAACCCAATTCCGGCAAGCAATACCATCGGGTGTCCATTACAGGACGCAATATCGATTTTTTGAGTGTAGTTCTTTAGAATGGTTTGACAGGCTCCCTCGATCGTGGTGGGAATTTCTAGAGCATTCGCAAATGCGTTTGCTGTACCGCGTGCGATTACGCCTAACGGAATTTCCGTCTGCAGAAGCGCTTTTGCCGCCGCCGACACAGTACCATCGCCTCCAGACACAATAACCGCATCAACCCCATGTTCGACCGCTTCTTGAGCCAGGACATCGGCTCCTACCTCTTTAGAGGTCAAACAAACGTCTAGATCTAGATCAGTCAGCAAACTCTCAATCAGGGCTAATTCTTGTTCGGAATCGCCCTGACCCGCCACGGGATTGAAAATCAGACGGACAGAACGCGACATAGGGGCACGATTCCTTAAAATGGGTATCAGAGAGATGATATGCCTTAGATAACATATCTGAAGCAGCCTCTAGTTCTCACCTGCGGGAGATTTGAGCAGAAGAGAACGCGTCACAATAGAACGTATTGAAATGAGATTAAACGATGCCAGATTCGTTAATGTATCAAGAAGACGATTTTGTGGTGCTAGAAACCAATCAGCCAGAGCAGATTTTGACCGCCGAGGAACTGACGCAGAAGCTGCGATCGCTCCTTGTCGCTCAACAAGATGCGCTACCCAAAGACTTGCAGCAGTTTGCCTCGGTTGAGCAGCAAGTCGCTTATTTGATCAATACAACATGTGAGTTTGATTTGGCTCCAGGACAGTACTTGCAATGGTACGCTGTCCGTCTAGAGAAGTGAGACAAATTTTTAGAGTGTTCTGACGAGCTATTGATCTAAAGTCGCCACAGCCGGATCGGGAGTTGCCACAGCCGAATCAGGAGTTGCAATGATAGACACTTCCACCTCGTCTTCCTCAGGCTGTGCCAACTTCACCTTCACCCCTGGGCCAAAAAAGTTTGTCATCTTTTCCTGTCGTTGCGTCCACACTTCAAACGGCAAATAAGAGGAATCAAACAGGAGAACCAAAGTATAAGCTCCATCGGTGCTTTCTTCGCGGACTGCCATCAGTTCCGGACGTTGTTTCTCGATCGGGCTGAGTCCTAGGTAGCTTAAGGCGCTATCAAAATGCGCTTTTTGCCCGTATCGAAAGCGAGTTACGTCATTCAGAATTTGGGTCTGAGTTTTAGTAGCTTGCGCTTCTCGCAGCGCTACCACCTCTGGCGGCGTCTGCGTCATGAATGGAACAGGTTTTAACTCGGTAATCTTGAGCGCAATCCCACCTAAGAACAACGGAATGCCGTAGAAAAAGCCGATCATGTTGAGCGCAGCATAATCGAGCAGATAAGCAGCGATCCCGATCACGGTGACGACACCACCAGCAGAAAGTAATAGCAGTCCGAACGGGAGTTTACGGAACATAAGCGGTATTGGTAAGGCAAACGTAATTAGGCTTATTATCCCTGTTTCCGGACATTGTTGTGGTGCGGAGCGGACAACCCTAAAGAATCTTGCTAAAACCGCTTTGAACGCTCTGTAATCTTCTACGCTGGTTTATGCAGACGTGTTGGCATGACAGTTATGACTCGTGCAGTAATTAAATTTTCATCGGAAGATTGTGGCATTTGTCACAAAATGGCATTTTATGACCAGAAGGTTTCAGAGGAGTTGGGGCTACAGTTTATCGATGTGAAGATGCAAGATACGGCAACCTATCGGAAATATCGGAAGGTTCTTCTAGCCCAATATCCGGATAAAGCGGAGATGGGATGGCCTACTTATATCGTGTGCGACTCACCTGAAGGAGACTTCACGATTATTGGTGAGGTAAAAGGCGGACATCCGAAAGGAGAATTTCGGACGAAGATGCAAAACGTGTTAAATCAGGCGTAATTGAAAAAGGTTGGATCAAGAACGCTCCAGAGGCTGAACCTTCTGGAGCGTTCTTAAATTTGAAGTGAGGTCAAAGAACTTTAAAGGTTTTCACTTCTAAGACCGGACCAATCATCGCGATCGTCATCACATCGTCTCGAATTTCACCGTCAATTTTAACCTTGAGACCTTTTTTTTGAAGCTCACTCGGTGGTTTGTGGAGTTCGTAAGATTTGCCATCCTCGGCGTCGAGTGCCCAAGTTCCGGTTCCAAAGCCTTTGTGTTGAATAACACCCGTTACAGTCATACGATTTTGTCCTCTGGTTTCATAGCGAGACGAGCCAAGCCGAAGCAGAGCAAGGCGTTGACGATCAGGTAGAAGCGAGCGATCGCGCCGCCGCCAATCCACATCAAGGTCGGATCGATCGCGGCACTGGTGGCGAGACACACTGAAACACCAATAGATGACCCGATCGCAAACCACTTCCACTGCTGATGTCCCAACAGTAACGCAAGCAGAATGCCTGGAATCAGCACACTGGCAGAAATTGGATTGAGCGCACTACTGCCCTGCACGGCACTACCTAGCTCAGGCAGTGAACTTCCTAAGAAGCGGAAGGGATATTGAGGCACGTCAAATAGGTAGAGTCCTTTCAGAAAGAAGAAACCAGAACTGCCGCTAATTAATCCGGTTGCCAGTGACCAACTCCACGTAAATGGAAAGTAGCTGCGTAAGAACCAGGCAAGAAGATAAGAGCCAAGTACCATCGCCAGTTTAGGAAGTAGGGCAATCGCTCCGCCATCAATCCAGAAGCGCGGGTTGAGGTAGCCATTGTCTCGCAACCACCGGAAGAAATCGTTGAATGTAATTTTGCCTCTAAGTGCCAAGTTGACGGCAGCGGCTGCATCAAGTTTGCCTGAGCCAAACTGGTTTAAGGTGTCGTCTTGAACTTTACGAGCCGATTCAGTTAAAACGGTTTCCACTTCGTCTGGATCTTTAACACCAGCCGACTGCACGAGAGCGGCAACTCCCGCCACGTGAGGAGCGGCCATACTTGTGCCTTGAAACGCCGCGAAAATTGATTCTCCGGTTTGAGGGTCGAGCGTATTTTGCAAAATACCGCCCGCTTCGCCGCTCGATGTGTCTCCTCCTGGAGCTGAAATATCGACGCCTGCCCCGAAATTAGAATAATGCGTTTTCTCTCCAGACGCACCTAAGGCAGCAACGCCGATCACGTGCGGATAGCGAGCCGGATAGTCAGCCGAACTTTGACCCGCGTTACCTGCCGCCGCAATCACAACCACTCCTTTTTTGTGAGCGTATGCTATCGCTTCTTGCATCGCACTACTTTCACCGCCGCCACCCAAGCTCATGTTAATCACAGTGGCGTTGTGATCTGCCGCAAATCGAATTGCTTCGGCAATATCAGCGACCGTTCCACCGCCGCTGGCGCTGAGGACTTTGAGCGGCATGAGAGACGCTTCATAGGCAATTCCGGCGACGCCAATGCCGTTGTTGGTTGATTGTGCGATCGTACCTGCAACATGGGTTCCGTGCCCGTTATCGTCTTTGGCATCCTCTTGATCGCTCACAAAGTCATAGCCAGCGACAAACTTAGTCTCCTTAAGATCTGGCACTTGAGAAATGCCAGTGTCAATCACGGCAACGGTGACGCCACTTCCTTTCGTTTCTGCCCAGCCAGATTCAATGCTGATGTTGTGGAGGTTCCACTGTTTGCTGTAGAGCGGATCGTTTGGGGCTTGTCCACCGCTTGGCTGTGCCGATGACGCATCGACGACTCCTGATAGGGACGCCTCTGGAATGCTGTAGATATAGTCAGGCTCAATATATTCAGTGTATTTAGAAGTGTTGGAGCGTTTAAGCGCGTTAAGCAGCTGGCGATCGCCCTTTACTACATAGAGATGATCGGCTTCTGAAAAGCGACTATTGAGCTGAGGACGAACGTTGAACTGAGCCGCGATCGCATTGACTTGATTCTCGATTTCAGCCGTTCCTGTGTCTTCTCTGAAATCCAGCACAATGCTGTCGTATGTGCCCTTTGCGGCGAGTCCTGAAAAGTTAGAAACCGCCCATCCCAAACCGAGCAAAAACAAGCCAATGATCAGAAACTTTCTCATAGCCCTCTATCAAGCCCTCTATCAAAAGTCGGAGTTGAACTCCAAGATAGCGCAGGCGGTAAAGGGATGAAGGAGGAGAGATGAGGGATGAAGCAAAACTAAATGTTTCAACGCGATACCATAATCTTATAGAGACTTACCTTTTTTCATCTTTTCATCCCTCATCTCTCCTCCTTCATCCCTATGATCCACGGTCTTTTATGGCTCCCTTTGCTTGCCGTCTTTATCGGGCTGGCGTGGGCAGGCTGGAACGAATATCAAAAGCTAGAAACATATCGTCAGTGGGCGGATAGTTACGATCGCGCCAAGTTTGATATTTACTCGGTGTTAGCTCAGAAGGGTGATCAGTTGACGTGGGGAAAGGCAACTCGTAAAGGAATCGTGCAGCCTCAAACGTTCTCGCTAAACGATGTACAAGCGATTCGATTAGTTGTGGATCGTCAAGCCGTGGACTTGCAAGCCCCACCAGAACGCGGAAAAGCGATCGAGTTAGAGTTTGAAATGTCTAATGCGTCCGTGCGAGTGCCATTTACACAGGTCAATTTAGCGGCAAAATGGGCAGAGGTTTTGGTAAAAGATTGGGAGAAGCTGCGATTAGATCCGTCACGTTCTGGAGGATCGTCTCTGTCTAGTTCTAATGGGTCGTAATGCTGCACAACAGCATCGCTTCTTCTTGGCCCACTTGTGTTTTGGCTCAGTGTAATTGCTATAGCCAGTGTTTTGGATACGTCCTTTCTTCAGCTAGGTTATTAAAAACCACAGCACATAGCACCAAGATCATCGATCCCTCCAAGGCAGGTGCCAGCAGGAATTGCCAGTCCGGTTTTGTCATCATCACGACTAATGCAACGGCTCCTGAGGGAGGATGTAGAGTTCCGGTAAGCTGCATAACTCCGATTGCACTAGAAACAGCCATTCCCATTGTCCAGGGAGAAGAGCCAAGAAGATGCAGAATAATCAGACTCACGAGAGCCGCTAAGAGATTACCCCCAATGACGTTACGAGGCTGAGCCAAAGGGCTTTCAGGGACACCAAAGATCAATACGCTTGTAGCACCAAAGGGAGCCATTAGCAGAGGAGAGTTCGTTTTCAAAGCAAGGTAAGACGTTGCGGTGATGGCTAAGAAACTACCGATCCAACTCCAAAAAACGTGCCGATGATGAGGTCGATCGACAGGACAGGTTAAAGGACAGGCTCGCCATCTTCCCAAGGTTTTGAACCAATAGCTTTCCCATTTCAACCGAATTTTTTTATAATCGATCATAAAATGAACCGCTTGATAGCCCTGCTTCTTGAGTTGAATGAAAGGCTTTACCAAAAGTTATAATATCATGACATTTCTTAAAGAAGGCTCTAAAAAGTATTCAAATACACAGATTTTCCTTATTTCATTGCTTCAGTTTAGTGACTGAAGACGTAGTTAAACGAGAACACTTCTCGCAAGAAGTGTCCAACGGGCTGCTTGTTTTTGCGTCCTGCCGTATTAAATTTACGCGTATTAAATTATTTAGTGTGACGAATTAAGTTAAAGGCGTACGATCGCACCCCTTGCGGCAGCATAGAAAGCGCCATTCCTGCATACGCTTTAGCAGATGAAGCAGATCTTCCCGCCTGTACGAGTTCTCTACCAACTTGCGTTTCGCCTTTTTCAACTAATCTTAGTCCGAGCAGCAATTGAGTTTCGGCTAAGCGCGATCGCCGCACTTTTTCTAATTCTTCCTGCTCAAATTGGAAGTTCTGTAAGTACGTTAATTTGTCTTTTAGATAAGGAATGGCGCGATCGATGCCTTGTTGCTCCGGGTGAACCCGATATTCCATCAAACGTTCGGGCAGATAGTAAGCTTGTTTGTGCGCGTTTACCCCGGATGAGGAACTGCTTCGCAACGCTAACCGAACTAATAGATCGTTATCTTCGCAGTTTTGAATATTGGGACGCATATAACCAACATCAAGCAAGGCTTGCCGCCGAAATAGCGTTGCTCCAATCTGAAAACTCTGTTTCACAAACACAACGTCTAGCAAGTTAGAAACTAGACCCGCGGGTAAGTTCGTTCTGCCCCAGTTGTAAGAATTTTGTTCGGTTGCCAATGAGTCACGCTGATTGTGTGAATCGATGATCCAATGATCGGTTCCAACAAAATCGATGTTTGGTGAACGATCTAGAATTTGACTCGTCTTAGCCAAAAAATCGGGCGTTAGGCGATCGTCATCGTCAAACTTAATAAAATACTCCCCGATCGCGGCCTCAAATCCAGAGCGCATGTTGTTACTTTTGCCCACATTCTGAGCGTGACGCAGATATCGAATGCGAGGATTCTGATACGTTGTCATTAGTTCCGAGGTGTGATCTGTCGAACCATCGTCACAGACGATCAGTTGCCAATCTTGCTCCGTTTGTTGGAGAACACTCTCGATCGCAAACGGCAGCAAATGGGCACGGTTAAAGGTTGGAATGCAAACGCTAATTTTGGGCATCGGAGAATATTATGCCTGAACGAGTTTTTTGAGTTTAGAAACGTTGGTGTGCAGCGATCGCATCATTTTAGTTGTTGCAGTCGGAGCAATCAGCGCCTTCGGTTTCTGCTCTGGCGACTTGAGAAAGCGATAGTGCAGAAAGACATCTTTGTGCGGAATATCTACATCTTCACCCTCACACAACCGAGCAAAATCCTTTGATGCATAGCTCATGTAGTGAATGCGATGAATGGGCTTCAATCCATCTTTGTTATAGAGAACGTTGTCTTGGTTGATAAACGGATCAGCGTTAGCACAGTTGCCCGTCCGATCGGAACCGTTAGGACTAAGCGTAAAGTTAAACATCGTGCACTCTTGAGCCAAGGTCAGATAGTTAAACATGCCTGAACTTGACCACCACGAGCGATCGCGAATCCAATTTAGTTCTTGACCGTCCACCAAGCGTTGTTTTAACTGCATCAGCGTTGCATCGTTAAACATACCGCGCCGCGCTGCGAAGAAACTATCACAGTGCAACAACGGACGAATCTCTGCTTCTTGAAGTGCAATTGCAGGCTCGATCACGTCAAGATTAAGTTCTGTTAGGTCGCGACGTTTTGCGTGTTCCCAATCGTTAAAAATCAGGTCGTAATCTTGAAGCTGACTCACCATATCGTCGATCGGCTTCATTGCTAATGTATCCGCATCGTAGAAGATAAATTGATCAAATCTGCCATCAAACGCGGCAAATTTGCGATGCACAAATCCGCCATACCAGCCCGGACGGCTTGACTTTGAGTCGGTTGCGCGGGGGTGAAACTGCCAAACGCTATTAAAGAAGTTATCCCATCGCTCGATCGCTAACCAATTATCAAACAGCGTTACGTTCTTGCGGGTATTGATTTCGCGTTGTGTTTTCTCAATATTGCGATTATAGGGAATGACACAGATAGGAATATCTGAACCAACATTTTGCTCAATGCTATTGAGTAAAGCAACAAATTGATCAAATACAGTATCATTAGCCAGCGTATACAGCCCAAACGAAGGCATATCAAATCTCCTATCAGGTTGAAATCAAGTCACGACTCAAAAAACGACAAATTATTGGGAACCCTGGATATCGTCAGTATTCCCGTGAATAGCGATTCGTCTCACGGAATTCTCAAGGAAATGTCCCCATGAATATTTTGATGTTGTCCTCTACCTTTCCTTACCCCCCGACTAAAGGCGGAACTCAAGTCCGAACCTTTCACCTGTTGAATTACTTACAACAAACCCACGATGTCACCGTTCTCACTCACCGAACTGACGATGTCACCGACGCCGATGTTGCCGCTCTGCGTCAGCATGTAACAGAATTAGTAGTTTTTCCGCGTCCTCAGCCCATTGCATCCTCAGGACTAGCCGGAAAAGCCGCTCGGTTTGCAACTTTCTTGCAGCAAGGGACGCCGCCTAGCGTCTTATCTAACTATTCTGTTGAAATGCAGGCGTGGATTGACCGCGCGATGCAAGATCAGAAGTTTGATGTAATCACCTGCGAACATAGCGTCAATGAATCTTATATCCGCCCCGAATTTCGTCAACGCATTCAGACAGTCGTGAATGTGCATAGTTCTGTGTACGGCTCGTGCAAGAACCAACTGCATACTCAAACGTCTGAGAATGCATGGCGCGATCGCTTAAATTCGCCGCTCCTAAAACGGTACGAACAACGCTACTGCAAAAAATTTCTCAATATCGTTGTTACAACTGATGACGATCGCAACCAACTCTCCAAATTTAACCCGACCGCCGCGATCGATGTGATTCCTAACGGAGTTGATTTTTCGACCTTTCCCTATCGAACGTCTGATCCGGGGGGACACCATCTCGTATTTATCGGCGCAATGGATAACCTTGCCAACATCGACGCCGCACGATTTCTAAGCTTAGAAATTTTGCCTGCTGTTCAAAGCCGCTATGCCGATGCGACTTTAGCAATCGTAGGTTCCCGCCCGACCGCAGAGGTGCAAGAACTCAGTCAGCAACTCGGAATTACCGTCACCGGACGAGTGCCCTCAATGGCTGAGTATTTGCACCAAGCAACCGTCTGCGTGATTTCAATGCGAACTGGATACGGAATCAAAAATAAAACGCTAGAAGCAATGGCAGCTGGAACTCCAGTCATTGCTAGCGATCGCGGTTTAGAAGGTCTGGCGGTAGATGGCAAGAATCCACAGCGAGCACTCAGAGCGAATTCTGTTTCGGAGTATGTTGATGCTATTTCACGAGTGTTTGAAGATGGTGAGCTGCGATCGCAGCTTTCTCAAAATGCGCGATCGCTCGTTCAGTCGGAGTACACATGGGAACGTGCAGGTCATCGATACTTAAGCGTTTTAGAGCAAAAAAGTCTTAGAGAAAAAACGTTTTAATTCTTCTCGCCCCATATACCATTCAAGCAGGGGTGTACTGAACTGATGCTCCGCTTATACCATACTCTTGATCCAACTCAGTCATGAGATTACGTTTTCCCAAGGTCTCTTCTATCCCTCACCTCGGCTCGTTAGGAGTGTTTCTTACGATTGCCAGTGCGGCTGGGTTAGTAACGACTAGCGCCTGGATGAGCTTTCAGTTCATCAAAGATCCAAAATCTGTGGCTTGGATGAATCACTACCTACCTGAAGGCGCAAGAATTCCTTTGTCCGCATGGGATGACCCAAAAACGATGGCAGAGGTTCAGGCTGACCTGAGAAAGAAAGGGTTACGGGCAGGCGATCCGATTCGAGTAGAAAGCGGCGCAAAATCCGCCAAGCGTACGGTTGATCTGCTGTTACCTATTTTTCGCCCTGAGGCACAATGTTCGGACAACTGCGCTGATCGCCTCAGCGAACTGCGCGTCTATCGCAGAATTCTTAACCCCACTCCTCAAAAAAAGGAAGCGCTTCAATTTATCAATGTTTTAGAAATCAATGAAGTCGAAGAATCGTTTGTCTTAGAGCCATTAGCCAATGCACGAGTCATAGAGGCAAGCAGCGATCGTAAGCTTCCCTACACTACTGTTGAGCGCTATGAGGACACTCAAGGCGTTTGGCTCGACTTAATGGGGACTCTCCGCCAAGGGGATTCTAGTGTTACCTATGGATCAGTGGTTTACTATAACCCTGTCTCCACCACAATCAACGGCTTGATCAGTTGGACAAGTCCCGTTGGGCAGTCTCCATCTTGGCAGAAAGCCCCTAAAGGTCGAGCGCCCGAACTATTAGTCAATCGAACGGTTGCCCTAGAGCCAGACTTTCAAGTTTTTCAGCTTCAAATCGGCACTCCGTCCATCCCATTCCAACTCCGACCCATTTCATTGAATAAAGCTGCGATCGATAGTGGCGCGTTTACCGATGCGTTGCTGCTAGCCCGCAACGGGTTGTGGTCGCCTGCGTTAGCCGTCATGCAGTCTGTGCGAAAACAACGCATCGACGAGTGGACAGCCACGGCCCAAGCTCAACTCGATTTAGTCGCTCGCCATGCCAAGATCACGAAAACTCAAGCGGATAAGCCTTGGGCGAGCGCCAGTCAGCAGGTTCTTGCCAATCTGATTGATGGGCGTTGGGCCAAATCAACTCAGGTGATTCAACTGTCGGCAGCCGATCGAGACGAAGTGCTGGATATGCTGAAATTCGATTCAGGAGGCATTCAAAAACGGATTAACGCGGCGCTGCAAATTAATCCTGCCCGAACCGAGGTGCAGACCTGGGCTGCCCTGCGAATTGCCGCTAAACAAGGAAAGACGCCTGCGATCGCGTGGCTAAAACAACAGCCTCAGGATGACTATACTACTCGTGTTCAAGGTCTCAAATTACTGAATCAACTCGATTCCGAGACAAGCCTAAACAAACCGCTTTAACTTAAAAAAAGTTCTAACGCTCCTTTGAATGGCACTCTAATAAACTTTGAATGACTAAACTTTAAACAGATTGGCAGAGTCACTTACACCCCTCGCCAAACGTTCTAACTGAGAATTTTGTTAATTAATCCCCCTCCCCCCCATTCAAAAAGCAGACTGATTGCCGTAGAGTTGAGCGAGGTTGAAACGTTGTAAACCTAGACATTGCTTGCTCGAAGCGCTCTTTCTCTAAGCGGTTATGGCAAAGCGGTTGTCTGTTGTTTCTACTGCCTTACTTGTGTAGTTAATGGGCTGATTGAACTCACTGATTTCTTGGGTACAAGAAACTTCTTGACAATGAGTTGCAATATCAACTAAATACAAACTAAGACTTAATTCTTACCGCCAAGCATTAAACTGGTAGTGAGAATGATTATCGAAATCGTGTTTTGAAGACTTTGTCTGGGTAATTTAACTATTAGCTAGACAAAAGCAGAGCGATCGCTTCGTTGTTTCAACAAGTCGTTTCAACAACCTGTCATTTCAACAACATTAGGTGTGAGAGTAGAACAATATCATGTCAAATTGTTTGCGTACCATTCGTTGGGTTCACCCAATTCTTCTTGCTGTCGCAAGTCTAACCGTTGCGTCAGGCGTCGGTGCGGCTGAAGTATCTTCCTCATCCAAATCAATTGAGACGGCTCAAACTGAGTCACTCGCACAACCAGTTTCAGATGAAACTCCATCGGTTGCAGATCTTAGTACCGATAAGTCTTCTCTCGATCAAGTCACATCAGTGTCTCAACTATCGGATGTGCGACCGACCGACTGGGCATTTCAGGCACTGCAATCGCTCGTCGAGCGCTATGGCTGCATTGCAGGCTATCCTGACAGAACCTATCGCGGCAATCGCGCCACAACTCGCTACGAATTTGCGGCGGGGTTAAACGCCTGTCTCGATCGCGTCAACGAACTGATTGCTGCTTCTACTGCCGATCTGGTTAAAAAAGAAGATTTAGCTACCCTGCAAAGGCTGCAAGAAGAGTTTGCCACAGAACTCGCAACCTTACGTGGTCGCGTCGATGCTGTCGAAGCTCGCACGACAACTCTGGAGAAACAGCAGTTCTCAACCACTACTAAACTGACCGGAGAAGTGGTGATTGGAGTTGCAGGCGTTGCCACGGGTGGAGATTTCATTCGGAATGCCATTCTAGATGCCAATGGTGACGAAGTAATAGATAACGATCTTCCGAATGGCGTGGCGACTGGCGAAGTGAACGAGCGGGTCTCGAAGAATACGATTCTTGGCGATCGCATTCGTCTAAATTTCGACACTAGCTTTACGGGTCGGGACTTATTGAGGACTCGGCTACAGGCTCAGAACCTGGCAACCCTCCCCGCGAGCCTCAATGGCGAGTTGCTGACTCGCGAAGGCAACTTCCGATTTGCGTCTGAAGATGAAAATAATCAGGTCGGGGTAGATGCCCTACTCTATCAGTTTCCATTGGGCGAGAAGACCACAGTGACGATCGAAGCGAACGCAGGCGCGATCGACGACTTCACCGATACCCTGAATCCTTATTTGGATGGCGATGGCGGAACGGGTGCGCTGACGCACTTCGGGACGCGCAACTCGATCTACTATTTGCTGACTGGTAAAGGACTGGGCCTTCGTCACCAGTTTAGTGATGCTCTAGAACTGAGTTTAGGCTATCTGGCAAATGATGAGACGGCTTCAGATCCATCTGCCAGCAATGGTTTGTTTAACGGTCCTTACGGCGCGATCGCACAGTTGACCTTCAAACCAAATGAGCGCATTGGCTTTGGTTTGACCTACATTCACGCCTATAACAATGACTTCTCGGCGAATGGCGGCGTCGGCAGCAATAACGCGAACTTCCGCAACTTCAACGAGCCTACGTCTGCCAATGCATATGGTGCCAACGTGACCTTCCAGGTGAGTCCAAAACTGGTGCTAAACGGTGCGGTAGGGTATACCAACGCTCAATCTCTTGGCAACGGCACGAAGGGCAACCTGGATATTTGGAACTGGTCAGTCGGCTTAGCGGTTCCTGACTTGGGCAAAAAAGGCAGTGTTGCAGGCATCATTGTCGGCATGGAGCCGAAAGTGACGGGTGGTAGCGGTAATTTCAGAACCTTCTTCGGTCGAGATGTAGTCGATCGTGATACGTCGCTGCACGTTGAAGGCTTCTATCAGTACCAACTGAATGACAACATTTCTATCACGCCTGGGCTGGTGTGGCTGACGGCTCCGGGACATGACGATCGCAACGATGACATCGTGATCGGCACGATCCGCACGACATTTACGTTCTAATTCTGTCGCTGTGCTTAATGACGAATCGCACGTTTAACAATAACGTTGCTAGTCCGCAATTTCTCGGAGAAATTGCGGATTTTCTAATCGAGAATTTCTAAATGCAGAACATAGCTGCCAAGCTGAAGCGTTTCTGACCAAAGCTCATAATCTAGCTGCAACAGCTTCGGAAAGGAAGACTGCTCTAACCAGAGGCTGCGAGTAAAATTGCGGAGTTGCAGCGACTGGTTTGGTTTCGCCGAGTCGTCCTGCAACCAGTATCGACTAAAGCCGTAGACGCCGCGTTGCCACAAGTGGCGGTAACTTAATTTGCCGTCCCCTTGCATCGTCATCGCAATCCGACAAGGCGAAATGTCGATCCAGATTAGCCGTGGGGTCGTTGCTACGGTTGAGCTAGGTTTCCCTCGTGACGCGGCTCCTTTGATGCATGGCTCGGTCAAGACCAAGTGAAACTGTTCGTCACTCTTTTGATAAATCGTTCCCGTTGTTTCCACTTCCGACCAGATCGGTAGATCTCGGGAGACAACATAGAGGCGAACAGGTTTGCGGTGCTGAGTCAGCATGAGGGGTGGTAGGATTACTTACGTTTAGTCAGTTTATCTGATCCCCATGGCAAATTCGACGACGATCGCGCTTAACGTTCAAAGTTCTCAACATGAACTCACCATCGATCGTTCTACGGAAGGGTCGCCCTTGCGAGGACGAATTGGGATCCCGGGCGACAAGTCGATTTCCCATCGAGCGCTGATGCTGGGTGCGTTGGCAGAGGGAGAAACCATCATTCATGGCTTGCTGCTAGGCGAAGACCCCCGCA
Organism: Myxacorys chilensis; assembly: GCF_059505265.1. Lineage (NCBI taxonomy): Bacteria > Bacillati > Cyanobacteriota > Cyanophyceae > Leptolyngbyales > Leptolyngbyaceae > Myxacorys > Myxacorys chilensis. The sequence continues at coordinate 92,565 of NZ_JCACKG010000155.1, forward strand.
GTACGGCGAGTTGTTTTCGAGCAATGGGCGCAACGATTTCTGACCTGAATACGGAAGAAGTTCGGGTGCGCGGCATTGGATTGGGTCAGTTAGTTGAGCCAATGGATGTGCTAAACGCAGGGAATTCTGGAACGACGTTACGCTTGATGCTAGGAATTCTGGCATCTCATCCGGATCGCTTCTTTACAGTGACAGGGGATGATTCGCTGCGATCGCGCCCAATGTCTCGTGTGGTCAAACCGCTTCAACAAATGGGTGCAGAGATTTGGGGGCGTCAGCAAAACTCGTTAGCTCCCTTAGCCATTCAAGGACGCGCCCTAAAGCCGATTCACTACCAGTCCCCGATTGCTTCTGCTCAAGTCAAATCTTGCATTCTGTTAGCAGGGCTGATGGTAGACGGACAAACCACGGTGACAGAACCCGCCCTTTCTCGCGATCACAGTGAGCGGATGCTGCGGGCGTTTGGCGCACAGGTCAGCGTCGATCCGGAGGCCAAGAGCGTTACGGTAAAAGGACAGGCAACCCTGCACGGTCAAACCGTCATCGTTCCTGGAGATATTAGTTCTGCGGCGTTTTGGCTGGTGGCAGGCGCGATCGTACCCGGCTCTGATTTAACCATCGAAAATGTCGGTGTGAATCCCACTCGTACCGGAGTTTTAGAAGCGCTTGAAGCAATGGGAGCAGACATTACATTAGAAAATCAGCGCGATGTCGCAGGTGAACCAGTTGCCGATCTGCGAGTGCGTTACAGCCAGCTTAAAGCCTGTCGAATTGCGGGCGATCTGATTCCTCGCTTGATTGACGAGATTCCGATATTGGCGGTGGCGGCGGCGTTTGCAGAAGGAACAACGGTGATTCAAGATGCAGAAGAACTGCGCGTCAAAGAAAGCGATCGCATCACAGTCATGGCAACTCAACTGGAGCGGATGGGCGCACAAATCACAGAACGTTCCGACGGGCTGGAAATCACAGGCGGATGTCCTTTAACCGGAACCGATGTTGATAGTTTTACCGATCATCGAATTGCAATGAGTTTAGCGATCGCGGCACTCAACGCGACGGGCAAAACGACAATTCACCGTGCCGAAGCGGCTGCGATTTCTTATCCTAATTTCACAGCAACCTTACAGCAGTTGGTTGCTTACGGCTGATTTCGTTAAGGGAGTGCGAGCAATCTTAACTGCTGTCATAATCAACAAGCTTCCAAAATGTGTTGACATTGTGTACACAAAGCTCTTAAGATGAAAGGATATCCTATATTCAGTGGCTTTAACACTATTCTAGGTATAGGTTCAGTACATTTGCCCTCTTTAGGGAGGAGACGTTATGTGTGCCTCAGTAGGTGAAGGGTCGGTTAGCCAAACCCGCGATGTCACAATCAACATCCGAGCTAAGCAGCATCAACGCGATTTAATTGATCATGCGGCAGAAGTGCAAGGCAAGAGCCGCTCAGAGTTTATGCTTGAGTCAGCTTATCAAAAAGCCCAAAATGTTCTTCTAGACCAGAGTTTCTTTGGGTTGGATGAGCTTAAATTTAAGCAATTTGTGGCGTTGCTGGACGCCCCACCTACGCGAGATGAAAAACTACACGCATTGCTAACAACCAAAGCTCCGTGGGATTAGATCGAGATCAAGACAACCTCCGTCCACCTGAAAAACTGAATTCGTCACATTCAGTTGAAGAATTTGACTCGGGGAACAGTGAGTTAAATGACTGGCTGAAGCGCCGCGCTCTAAAAAATGAGTTAGAGGGAGCTTCACGCACTTATGTTCTCTGCGCTGGTGAAGCAGTTGTTGCGTACTATTGTCTAGCTACTGGAGCAGTGGCACAGACTGCTGCAACAGGTCGAGTTCGACGCAATATGCCCGATCCAATTCCAGTGATGGTGATTGGACGGCTGGCGGTTGATCGCCACTGGCAATGTAAAGGTGTCGGGCGGGCGCTGCTGCGAGATGCAATTCTTCGCACTCTACAAGCTGCTGAGATTGCAGGAATACGGGCAATCCTTGTACATGCTATCTCGGCAGACGCAAAGCAGTTTTATGAGAAGTGTGGTTTTACTGCTTCACCTATTGAGCCGATGACACTCATGGTGAAAGTTAGCGATGCCAATGCTTCACTGAGTTCGCAAGCTTAAAAATTCTGTAATTCTGGGGTTTAATAAGAACTCCTTCAGCTAAACACCTCTGTCCTTAACGCGATCGCGCTACTTATCCCAATATCAGACTTATCCCAATATCAGTTAGTAGGTTGAGCCTCGTCAAGTGGTCGCCCAGCAGCAGTCGGTCTTTGAGCTTGAAAAACAGCTCTGGTCGCAGCATCGATCTGTGCATCACAATTCGATTTTCGTAAGACAACTAGCCCTTTAGCCGCTTCCCCCGCTTCTAAATCAGTCCTATGCTCAGACTCTTAGCCAAATAGCCAAAACACATCGCCATAATTTACTTCCCTAAACCGACGCCACTCGGCAACGAAATTGGCTCATTTCGTTGCCGAGCCAAAGTCCTAAAATGACTTTGAAAGCGGGTGAACGACCTCACACCCTCGCTTGCTCAGATGCCAAATTAAACAATACCTCTAGCGTTTCCATCGCCCGACGACGCGCCTCGATATCTTGCTGTGCCCGCAGTTGCACCATCGGATCGTGAAGAATTTTATTCACAATCCCTTTGGTCAACGCTTCAATCACTTCGCGATGACGATCGCCAAACTCATTGCCTAACCGAGAGAGGGCTTTTTCCAGTTCCTGCGCCCGAATTGTTTCAATTTTGTCCCGCAGGCTGCTAATAGTAGACACCGTTTCGAGCGATCGCAACCAGCCCTCAAAGGCGTCTACTTCTTCCTCTAGCAATGCTTCCGCTTCCATCGCCATCTGCCGACGGCTTTCCTGGTTTTGCGCCACCACCGCTTTAAGATCATCCACGTTAAACGCCTTGACGTGAGCCATCTCGTTGACATCGGCATCGACGTTACGAGGAACTGCAATGTCAAACAACATCAATGGCTGGTGCGGCTCTAAGTGGGTTTCTAGCTTGGCGCGATCGAGAATCGGCTCGGTCGCAGAGGTGCTAGTAAAGACGATATCGGAATTTGCGATCGCGGTCATCATCTCCGAGAACGGACGCAGATTGAGCCGAGCATCAGGAAACTGATTGGCAAGTTCTTGTGCCCGTTCGATCGAGCGATTCAGAACCGTAATATTGCTCGCCCCTTTAGAAACGAGGTGCTGCACGAGCAGGCGAGACATTTTACCAGCCCCTAAGATCGTGATGCGATGAGCGGCAAGATTGGCTTTCATCTGCGCCAGTTCCACCGCCGCAGAACTAATTGAGACTGCCCCAGTTCCAATACTCGTTTCGGTGCGAACCCGCTTTCCTGCAGAAATTCCTTGCTTAAAAAGTTGGTTTAAAACGCGCCCAACGCCGCTATGCTGTTGTCCCATCTTGTGACAGTGCTTGACCTGCGCCAAAATCTGCCCTTCTCCCAGCACCAGACTATCTAGCCCCGATGCGACTCGCATCAGATGCGTCACGGCATCTTGGTGTAGCAACGTAAACAGATACGGACGCAGCATCGATGTCGGCAACTTGCTGTGCTCTGACAAAAATTGAATTACTTCTCGAATTCCAGGCTCTGTCTCAGACGTAACTAAATAAATTTCTAATCGGTTGCACGTACTGAGAACCGCCACTTCTTGAACATTGGGACAGCTACACAGGTGTGCGATCGCTTGATCATAAACAGGTTCTGGAATACTCAGCTTTTCTCGAACTTCGACCGGAGCGGTTTTGTGGCTTAAGCCAACGACAGCAATGTTCATATTAAAAGGGCGCTCTAATAGTTAGGGATGAAGGAGGAGGGAGGAGGGATGAAAGGGGCGCTCTAATAGTTAGGGATCAGGGCGATCGCATAAAAAATTTGGAGTTGCGACTGGCGGGGAATTCAAGAGTTGATAAGCAAAAATACTTAAATTTGAAAGCCTTGCTTAGTGAACTGTTCAGTTTTTATGCGTTTGCCCTGAGTTAGAGATGAAGGATGAGGGACGCCTACGGCAACGCTAACGCAAGGAAGGATGAAAGGAGCGCTAACCGAGAGATTCAAATTCAATGCCATTTGAAGTCTTACTTCACCCCTCATCCCTCATCCCTCCTCCCTTCTTTCTAGCGGAGCTGAACAACCTTGGGCTGCTCGTGCATATGAATGGTGTCTACAAATCGAGCCGTCTTAGACTGGCTGGAAATAACGAGAGTTTGGGTTCTCGCGCCACCTTTGAAGAAACGGACGCCGTTCATGATGTTGCCAGGAGTGATGCCTGTTCCAGCGAACAAGACGTTTTCACCAGATGCCAGTTCTTCAGCGGTGTAGATTTTGTCTGGGTCAGTGATACCCATTTCGTTCAGACGAGCGATGTTGGCTTCTTTGCTTTCGCCAATCAAGCCAGTCTGTACGATTGCTGGATCGTAGATTAGTTGCCCTTGGAAGTGTGCCCCCAAGCACCGCAACGCCGCTGCCGAAATGACGCCTTCAGGAGCCGCTCCAATGCCCATCAGTGCATGAATATTGGTTCCTGCGAATCCGCAGTTGATCGCGGCTCCCACATCGCCATCGCTGATCAGTTGAACTCGTGCGCCTGCCTCGCGGATCTCCTTGATTAGATCGTTGTGGCGATCGCGCTTCATCACTACGACCACGAGTTCGTCGATTGAGCGATCCAAGCACTCAGCAAGAATCTTCAGATTCTCAGTGGCGGATTTGCTGATGTCTACTTTTCCTTTAGCAGCCGGAGGAGCCGCGAGTTTCTTCATGTAGAAATCGGGAGCCGCAAACAAACCGCCCTTTTCTGAAATAGCCAATACTGCCATCGAGCCAGGTTGACCATAGGCGCAAAGGTTAGTGCCTTCGCAGGGGTCAACGGCAATGTCGATTTCCACCAGTTCATCTGGGTTACAGAAGTCCTTGGCATTGGGCTGCGAGCAAATGCCAACTTCCTCACCGATGTAGAGCATGGGAGCGTCGTCCCGCTCTCCTTCTCCAATCACAATCCGACCGCGCATGTAAATTTTGTTCATGCGCTCACGCATGGCTTCCACTGCTACCCGGTCAGCCTCGTTCTTATCGCCTTTGCCCATTAGATGAGCGGACGCGATCGCTGCCTGCTCTACGACTTCGATAATTTCTAAACCAAGCGTGTTTTCCACGAACCAAGTCCTCCAACTGCTGATTTTGCGCTGTTTTATCTAGCGATCTCAGTTTACAAGTAAAGTGCAAGGGGTAATCCCATGTCAATTCTTGGGTGTACTCCTTAATAGTTCGCGATATAGGATAGATAGTTCGCAACATAGCCGTCCGTGCCACATCGCTATGCAGGTTCCCCAAGCGTTGAAGCTGAATTCTTTCCATCTATCTTGAGCCTATCGCGTTTTTGAAAGAGTTGCTGGGCGTATCTACTGTCGAGTTTCTTCATTTGAATCCGGTTGAGTGACCAGAGAAAAAACGCTGGGTGACAGTCTAGAGGCAGAGGCTCTTGAGCAATACTTGCCTTCAGCGAATGGCTTAAAAGAGCAGGTTGAATCGGGCGAGGTCTGCCTTGAGTTAGAAGGTTAAGCGATCCAATGGCTGTGAAGCACCGCGACTCAGCTATCTGTACTAAACTGAAATTGTTACAGAACGTAAAGCAATAGCATCAAAGTAATAGCATCATGGCGAGTGAGCAAGGTTCTGCAGGCCGTAAGTCTGCGGGTCGTAAGGTAGTCGTTATTGGCGCAGGAATTGGTGGATTAACGGCAGGCGCACTGCTGGCGCACCGAGGGTACAACGTCATGATGCTCGATCAAGCGATCGTACCCGGAGGATGTGCCTCTACATTTAAGCGGAAGGGATTTACCTTTGATGTAGGAGCCACACAAGTAGCAGGATTAGAATCGGGCGGCATTCACCACCGAATTTTTTCAGAACTAAATATCGCGCTGCCGGACGCCACATTTTGCGATCCTGCCTGTGCCGTCTACCTGCCAGGAGAAACTCAACCCATCAACGTTTGGCGCGACCCTGAACAGTGGAAAGCAGAACGACAGCGACAATTTCCGGGTAGCGAACCCTTTTGGCAACTGCTGGCCGACCTGTTTCACCGCAGTTGGGCCTTTCAGATGCGCGATCCGGTGCTGCCGCCTCGCAACATCTGGGATTTGTGGCAACTTACGAAAGCGCTACGCCCCGCAACGCTACTGACTGTGCCTCATACTTTTTCAACAGTTGGTGATGCTTTGCAGGGGTATGGCTTAGAGCGCGATCGCCGCCTCAAAACCTTTCTCGACTTGCAGCTTAAGCTCTATTCTCAAGTTGACGCCAACGAAACAGCACTCCTCTACGCCGCTACCGCATTAGGTGTGTCTCAGCAGCCGCACGGATTGTTTCATTTGCAGGGCAGTATGCAGGTGTTGAGCGATCGCTTAGTTAAGTCGTTGGAGCGCGATGGTGGAACGCTGCTCATGCGTCATACGGTGGAGCGGATTCACACGCAAGACAATCGACCAACAGGCGTGACCGTTCGCAATCAGAATGGTGAAACTTGGCTAGAACCTGCGGATCAGGTCGTAGCGAATGTCACGGTTCAGGATTTAGTCAGGCTGTTAGGTGAGGATGCACCGCAGGGCTATGGGCGACGAGTCGAGAAGCTGCCACCCGCTTCTGGAGCCTTTGTGATTTATCTCGGTGTGGAGCGATCGGCAATTCCTGAGAACTGCCCGCCGCACCTGCAATTTCTGTATGACTATGACGGGCCGATCGGCGAGAATAATTCTCTATTTGTATCGGTGAGCCATCCGGGTGATGGCCGCGCGCCAGACGGACAAGCAACCATCATTGCGTCTTCATTCACCGATGTGAAAGCTTGGCAGCAGGGTGATTATGACGCGATGAAACAGCAATATGCTGAAGCAGCGATCGCACGATTAGGACAATTTTTTAATCTCAATTCAGACACGGTGATCTATCAAGAAGCGGCGACGCCACAGACGTTTCAACGATACACGGCTCGCGATCAGGGAATTGTTGGAGGGATTGGGCAACGAATTCCAACGTTTGGCCCGTTTGGATTTGCGAACCGTACTCCTGTTGATCACCTCTGGCTTGTCGGTGACTCAACCCATCCGGGAGAGGGAACAGCGGGAGTAAGCTACTCAGCGTTAACGGTAGTACGTCAGATTGAGGCGAGCAAGAAGTGAAGAAAATGCCAAGGCATTTGATGTTTCATCGCTTCAGCCAACCTGCATATTTTTAGCAAACGATTTTGTATGCATGCAAAAGCACAAAAAAAACAGCCTTTCGCAAGGCTGCCGAAAACGCTCCGAAGCAAGTCTTCTACTATAAAAGCAAACTTCTAAAGGAATAGATATCACTCATTCCAGTGAGATTCACGCTTAAAAGATACTAAGGATACAATTCATCTTAATACTAACTACTTAGCATACCTCGCTGAAGTAAAGCTACTGGCAAAATTGCAGGCTGCATCTCGGTGAGTGCCTTAATTTGCGACTTTCCTGACTTTGCTAGAAGAGGATCTGCTGACACTTACAAGGTGCTGTAAGTATTGTCGGTATTAGCTTCAGGTGTATCATATTTTACTGGAGAAGGACGTTGTAAGTGAGCGATCGCATGTTCACTTGAGGTACTTAAGTATGTTGCAATCATGAGAAGCAGCCGCAACAAGAGGAGTATATTGTTCTAGCAATTCCAAGCAATTTGATGAGGCTTTAACTGATCTGGTACGACAGAAATGGAAGTTTTGCTGTAAATTCTTTTTTGGCTGAAACTCTTCTCTTGCTTTTTCTTTGTGATGAATGTGAAAGATTAGAATAACGTTTTTTGTGAAGTACAGAGAACCAAGAAAAACAAGTTTTTCTTAAAAAGCAGAAAAAGTTTGGTGTTTAATTTCTAAAAGCTCATTTCGCCTTCATAGCCCCTTTAACAACTGCCGCAAAGTCGGAACTAAGGCAAATATGACCATTGCTGGATGCGATCGCTTCAACAATTTGCCAGCTTAGTTATGGGCTAAGTAAACAGATTTCTTCAATGCTTTCCGAATGATTCTCTTGAAGCTTCGTTCTACACCAGTTGCAGTTGAAATGTTGCAGTTATGAAGACTGATGCCAAGTATGGGCTTAGATAAAATATTTTTCTTAAATTGCTTAATTTTATTAGCTATTAAAATTTCAAGAAGCAGATGAATCTATAAATCGGTAGATTTTCAGCCAACACGTTAGAGAACCTGTCATATTGGGTCTGGTTTTATCAAAACTGTTTTGTTGCAACTTAGGTTAGGTGGTTTAAGTTCGTTGTCTAGATTTGAGGAGTATTGCGAATGACCCATTCTCAAAATTTACGGCTTGCTTCGCAAAGCTCCCGAAAAACACAGCGTCTAGCTTGGCTAGAAGGAATTCGGATTTTTGCCGCTGTTGTGATATTGCTCTATCACGCTCAATTGCTCTTTACAAAATATAGTTACACGCCACAGCCTACTGGCTTAATCAGTAATCTTGAGAAGATGGTTGCGGCGTCGAGTGAGTTGGGTGAAACCTGGCTATCTCATTTGGGTAGCTTGCCCGTATGGTTTGGGTTTCAGTTTGTTGATGTCTTTGTGTTAGTCAGTGGTTTCAGCCTAGTACTATCACTCAAGGGCAAGCCGCTAGAAGTAGGAAGTTTTTTGAGGCGGCGAGTTCTAAGAATCTTGATGCCGTTCTGGACGATCGCTTGGCTCTCCTACCCCATACTATGGGTTGTCGGAAAGCTGACAAATAGTTATATTCCCGATGCATGGCACGGGTTTGCAAGTCTGACGTTTCCGTTGCTATTTGATTATGGAGGCGATTTACTACTACCGACAAGCGGGCCGTGGTGGTTTGTTCCACTGATTCTTAGCTTTGCCCTTATCTTTCCAGTCTTATGGCATCTATTTCAGCGTTGGGGCGCTCGTAATTTATTTATTGTCAGTACCGTTGTCACCTTTCTCTATCGAGCGTTGGCTGTTTTTGTCTTTCAAGGACATCCAACCTATGCGATCGTAGACACGCCTTCAGGATGGCAACCGTTTGTGCCGTTTATCGCCAAGTTAAGTACGTTTGTAGTAGGAATGATTGCGGCGCAAGCTTATCTACACGGTAAAGGCGCAATTTTTTGGAAGCCTAGCAAAGCATTGATTACAGGCATCAGCATCTACGCGCTTGGCTTTGTCTGCCAGTTTTATCGCGTTGGTTGGATTTTTGTGGATTTCTTGTTAGCGATTGGATTGACGCTCTGTTGCATGGTGGTCTTTCGGTTTCTGAGCGATCGCTTGCGGCTTGCACCTTTGATGACCTGGTTGGGACTTCATAGTTACAGCTATTTCCTAATTCACAACTTTGTCATCGATCGCACAATTAACCTGAGTGTACAAGATCAGTTTTCAGCCTATGCAGCAGCGTTACCTATCATGATCGTTGAGACGCTAGTATTTGCGGTGATGGCTGATGCTGTGACTCCTCGCTTTCAGCAGTTTGCGATCGCACTTTGGCAATGGGGAGACACGCAGCTTACCTCTAGTGCAAATTCTATGCAAGCTCGAAATCCTAGAGTGGGTGATAAGGTTTGTTACTTAGGTCAGCCAGGTTGGACAGTTATTAATATTGAACAAGTTGTGCATGATCAAGCGTTCTATTTGTGCCGCATTTCTAAGGGTGAAAAAACGCTGTGGGTCAATCAAAATGCTCTGGAGTTTGACCGAAAATCTCAGCAATCTAGCGTGAGATGACAGAATGATTAACCCCTATTCTCGATGGCTATTTCCCCGCTTGATTGACTTGGCTATGTCGGGCGATCCGTTCCCGCAATATCGTCGAGAAGTATTGGCGAATGTGAGCGGAGACGTTCTAGAAATTGGCTTTGGAACGGGCTTGAATTTGCCGCACTATCCCGAATCCGTTCGCGCGATTGCAACAGTAGATGTCAATCCGGGTATGAGCGCGATCGCACAACGGCGAATTCAAGCTTCTAACATCACTGTGCATCAACAAGTTCTCAATGGGGAGTCCTTGCCGATACCCGATGATTCCTTTGATAGTGTTGTCAGTACTTGGACACTCTGTAGCATCGCCAACGTCGATCAAGCCCTGCACGAGATGGGTCGAGTGCTGAAGCCAAGCGGCACTCTTTTTTTTATTGAACATGGCTTAAGTTCTGACCCCGCTATTCAAACGTGGCAACATCGCCTCACACCTGTTCAGAAACTGATTGCCGATGGATGTCACCTCGATCGCGACATTCAGCAATTAGTTGAAAGACACTTTGCAGAAGTGACAGTCACTCAATTTTGGGCAGAAGATTTGCCTGCAATTGCTGGCTATTTCTATAAAGGATCGGCTCGAAAAAAGGTTGCTCAATAGGCTTCAACATGATTAAGAAATCTTTAAGATGTTCTTGCCCTTCCTCGAAATCTGTCATGAGTTAGAGAGGCGATATTTGAATTGACACTACGATGTAGCCGAGGTAAGTTCTTTGTCTCGCTAAACGTGGTGTTAACACAACGCTCAATAGTAATGTCTAACAATTATCGGATTCTGGTTGTTGATGACCTAGAAGACAACCTGTTTTTACTACAAACAATTTTAGAAGATGAAGGATACAGCGTTGATACTGCTCTCGATGGCATGATCGCGCTACACAAAATCCAATATTTTCCCCCCGATCTCGTTTTGCTTGACATCATGATGCCCGGATTAACTGGCTATGATGTGTCTCGCCAAGTTCGTCAAAAAGCGATCGCGGAACTGCCCATCGTCCTGCTGACGGCTCACGATGAGTATTCTCATTTGCCTTACTGGGAAGTGGGCGCAAATAGTCTGCTTCGAAAGCCCATTGACCTTGATCAACTCCTCAACACGGTGAAAATTCACTTGCCGTCTCTTGTTGCTTCTTAGCTTTGCAGCCGAATTTGGTTGACCTGATGCGCGATCGCAGTTGCCCCATCAAGTTGTGCTGGCATCACCCCTCCCCACGTGACGCCAATACTCCCAAGCGCCCCGCTGTTGGTGGCAAGCTGGATGTCTGCGATCGCGTCGCCAATCACTAGGGTATGTCGGAGATCAACCTTTAGCGAAGTGCAAACCAGTTGCAGCAGTTGGGGAGCAGGTTTACTAATGCCGACTCGCGCTCCTACCAGTTGCTGAAAGTATGAACTGAGGTCGTGCCGAGCGACAAAATCTTCTACATTGGTTTGACTATCGCTCGATAGAATCGCAAGCTTCACAGGCTGGTTATGCAGCGATCGTAAGAGATTCACAATTCCATCAAATGGCAGCGTCAGGTCTGCTTTACGCGCTAAACCCTGGTCTACTTGCCCAAAGGCGGAGCGCGCGAGCGTCAGAGATGCGATCCAGTCACGCCCTGTTTGAGCGATCACCGTTGCGACGCCAATTTCATTTTCTAATCGGGTTCCAACCGCTAGTAGCCCAGCAGGATTAAGAGACTCCGCTGTGAATCCGAATGAGCGCAAGATTGCTTCCGCCAATCCAGGAATTTCTGATTCGACCGCTTGAGCGCGTTTTTGCCCCAAGTTCCGCAAAAAGCCAAGCGAATCGGCAAGCGTTCCATCCTTATCCCACACAATTGCTTGCACGTCCTGAAACCGGACTCCGTTACACTCAAGCGTGACCATAATTAGTGTCGCCACATATTTTTTAATGTCGCCAATAATTGTACGCGGCACATGCCATTGTCACGACGCCAGTGACGATCGCAGACTCGTTGACCTCAAACAGAGGATGGTGAAGCGGGTAATTTCGCTTCTCCTTGAAGCCCACGCCTAAACGGAACATACTGCCTGGGGCATGTTTGAGATAGCACGAAAAATCTTCTGCGCCGAGAGAAGGTTCTTGAATAATCTGAACGCTGTCGGCTCCCAACATCTCTTTGACCGACGATTCTACTAAGCCTGTCAGCCGCAGGTCGTTCTGAACAGAAGGCGTCCCGCGACGGTAGTTTAATTGATAGGTTGCGCCATAGGTTTGGCAAACGCTCGAAACAATATTTTCGATCCAACTCGGCAACGCTTCGCTGGTTTCGGGATGAAGCGATCGCACAGTTCCCTGCATCGTCACTTGGTCGGCAATCACATTTGGCGCACGTCCGCCGCTAATTTTGCCAATCGTTAGCACCACCGGACGTAGAGGATTTTGAGTCCGGCTGATCGCTTGCTGGAGGGCCGTAATCGTTTGGGAGGCAATCCAAATCGCATCGATCGCTTCATGAGGACGCGCTCCATGTCCAGACTCTCCTACGATCGTGAGTTCCAGATCATCGGCAGCAGCGGTCATCGCTCCGTAGCGAATGCCAATTTTGCCTGCCGGAATTGAGGGAAAAACATGCACGCCTAAAATCGCGTTTACATCGGTCATGACACCATCTTCCACCATCCATTCTGCCCCCTGAGCAATTTCTTCGGCGGGCTGAAACAGAAAGCGAATGGTTCCGGGTAGAGCTTCTCCTAATTGAGACAGTACCATTGCCGTACCCAGTCCAACTGTTGTATGAACATCATGACCACAGGCGTGCATCACTCCCGGTTGCCGAGAGACAAACTCTATCGGGGTTCGTTCCTGAATCGGCAACGCATCCATATCTGTACGAATGGCGAGCAGTCGCGGATCTCGACCTTGCCCGTCTAATTCTCCAACAACGCCCACTTTGCCGATCGCTTCTTTGACTCGCAATCCACAAGAAGACAGTACGCCTGTTACATACGCCGCCGTTTGATGTTCCTGTCCGCTTAGCTCAGGATGGCTGTGGAGATGACGACGGATTTCAATCAGACGGGGGGCAAGCGCGAGGGCAAGATCTTTGATGCGGTCTTTCATAGGTAGCACGATAGAGGGCCTTTCTCAATGATAAGACTTGCAAACTTGATGACAGCACAGAGTGTCTCTTGATATCCAGTTGATATCCAGTTGGAATTCAATCCAATTGATTGACCTGAACAGAGATGATTGTCATGGGAAAGAGGATAGCCTATTCCTGCTTTTTGTCCTCTTCATCAGACACCAAAGGCTCAATGTAGGTCAAGAGTTGAGGTAAGTTTTCGTTTATGACTGTCCAAATCTCTTCGAGATCGACTTCATCATAGTCGTGAGTGATAACATCGCGCATTCCTGCAATCTGTTTCCAAGGAATTTCTGAATGATGTTCTCTAAAACGTTGCGATAGCCGTTTGGTTGCTTCGCCAATAATAGTAATGCGGCGCAAAATAGCATCTTGTTTTTCAATGTTGATGGCTATCGCATCTGGATCAATTCCCTCTACGTACTGAAAAATCAGTTTGATGGCCTTTAAAATGTCAAGAAGCGCCTCTTGATCGCGCAGCATAGACGACCTCGGCTGAGTTTAAAATGTTTTTGCGTCGAATCCAGTTTTGACTTTGTTCGATTGCCCTTTTGCTAACTAGATCGACTTTGCGGTGCAGAAGGGTTTCTAACTCTTCTTGCATAGTCATTTTTTCAAATAATCCTCGTTTTGCAGTGGCTTGATAGGTCACCAACACGTCGATGTCGCTGTCGGGTCGAAAGTCGTCGCGCAAGACAGAGCCAAAGAGTGATAGTTCGGCAACACACCAACGCTGACAAAATTCGGCGAGTTGCGCGGGTGTAATGTTTAAGCGATCGTGAAGTTTAGAGTGAAGCATTTGGGTTCATTTTCTCTAATTCGCTCTCCTTCTTCAGTTCTAACAGATGTAGGTTGGAAACTGTGCGAGGATTAGCCTCGGCTCTACCCTTGCTGGTGTGGAGGGTGATCAAATTCCTTTCAGTTGCTTGAGGCTTTGCCCGATCAGCGGAACGGCAGAACCAAGAATCAACACCGCGATCGCAAGGCTAATGACGCTATCTGCCCACACCCAATGAAAGGCGGCAACTGCGATCGCGGCGAAAATGACGCCGACTGCGCCCAATGCATCGGCGACGACATGCAGAAAAGCGGCTCGCAAATTTAAATCAATATCGCTGCCTTGGTGCAAAACAGCAATATTGATTCCATTGATGATCAGACCGACGATCGCGGTGATCAGCATTGGTTGACTGGCAATATCGGGAGCAGGCAGCCCAAACCGCGCGATCGCTTCCCAAGCAATCCAGACCGTCACCATGACTAAACCACAGCTATTGAGCAACGCGGCCCATGTTTCGAGCGAACGGTTGGGTTTCACCGCAATGGTGTTGACGCCAATCCAGCCCCATTGCAGTGACGACTGAGACATCCGAGTAGCCAGAAATGCTAACAGCAGCGCAAAACAGTCAGACACCATATGTCCAGACTCTGCCAATAGCGCTAGGCTGTGGCTCGATAACCCAACGCACAGCTCCACTCCAGCGAAACTGCTCACGAATGCTAATGCGATTAAGAGTTGCCGTTGCTTGGTTTTAGGGTCATGGATCAAACAAGAACAGTCGGTAGAATGGGGAGCGTGCATCGGTACTCGTCAATCGTGGTACAGCCAATTTATCCTACTCTAGCCTTTACAAGAACGAGAGTCGTTCTAGATAAAATCCCAGAGACGGTAGTAGTGACTGAAGCACGGATACGCAAGTTTCCGATCGCCTCACCATTTTTTATAGGGCAAGAATTTTCCATTCATAACCACTTTGACGCGATCGCCCTTCGGATCGGCTTCTTTCTCAATATCGAGCGTGAAGTCGATCGCGCTCATAATTCCATCGCCAAACTTCTCCTGAATCACTTCTTTGATCGGCATTCCATAAGTTTGCATGATCTCGTAGAACCGATACACCAACGGATCGGTCGGCACAACAGGACCCAATCCTTTGACTGGAAAACTGGTGAGTTCTGGCGCAAGATCGGAGCTTAATCCTAAAGCGGCTAAAAGTTTTGTCGCTTCTTCTTCAGAAGCGCTGGCTTGACGGTAAAACAGAGCCGCAAGCCAAACTTCATCTCGTCCCAAGAGGTCTTCAAGCGCGGCAAACGTTAAGCCTTTTTCCTTTTTAGCTGCTAAAAGCTTCTCGGTAATTTCTGGAGTCATCATCGGGTAAACAGTAAGATCGCTCTTAAACTTGTAATCGAGGAATTCTCGATTTGAATGTATTGAGTGATACTAAATGTTGATGCTGTTGGGAATCAGCGCCGGATGCAAGTAAGGATAATCTATTCCTGCGTTTAGCTTTCGGTGAGCGTTGCGATGATTGATCGTTGTTCCAATCTGCGCCAATTCGCTCTGAAATTTTTGGAGAACTTGGCGATCGCATTGCTTATTAAACTGGATCATCTGAGAACTTCCCAACTGACTCCAGCGAATGCCGCTCAATGCAAACGCCAGTTCCATCTGTCCTAAATCTTTTTCTGCATTCGGCAAAATCTCTTCCAACGCGGCGGGAACATCGGGACGAGTATAGGCCGCAAGGGGCGAATTTGGCACGAAGCCAAAGTAATCAAATTGGCTGAAATTGACCGCCGCATGTTGAGCGCTACAGGTAAAGATAATTTGTGTGGCAACCTCAATCACTTGCTGCACGGTTGTAAATTGCCCCGGATGCTTGGCCGTTGGAAAATCAGGCACACGCGAGTAAGACGGTAGATCGATCGCGAGTCCGGCTTCTTGTGTGATCGCGCTCGGAACCCAATCGGGCGCTTGAGCAAATTCTTGCGGCGATCGCAGATTCAACGGTAGACCCAATTCTGCCGCCCACGCTTGTAGATACGCATCGCGCTGAACGTCTACATCGGTTTGATAGTACTGCTCTACGTAGTTAGCAACATATCGATGAATGGCGTCCCACACAAGTTGAGCATCATCGCGATAGGGATAATCTGCTAAAAATTCGGGTTCAATGCCTCGCTTGTGAATATCAGTCGGCAAAGCGTGGCTAGAAAACGATGTGGCCCGATATGAACGGTTAATAATGGACAGTGAAACTGCTCTGGTGGGAGCCATTAAATTATCGATTGCGGCTCCTTCTCCAAGCAAAATGGCGTTGCCACGGGTATTGATCGCGAGTAAGAATTTGAAGTGAGGACGCAGTAATCGATGCAATGGATGATTAGACGGCAAACGGCGCGGGGTGGCGATCGCAAAGGCTTCCATTGCCAAATGGGTAAACCCTAGATGCGTCACTAATTCATGCTGCGTTACATCCGCAACTTGCACATAGAGCTTCGCCCGCATCCAATCATCTGCATCCTTTGGCGTGTAAACCTTGCCGCCTGGCTCAAGTTGAATCAATAGCGGCTCTAAGGCTTGATTGTTGTTATAGAAGAATGCTTTGGGACTGCCGACATAGCGCCCGATTTGCAGCTCCTCTGAAGCGAGGTTTAGAAGCGGATACTCGATCGCAAACAAACGATTTTGCTCGGTGGCATCCGAGAGCGTAATCGTTTCACCATTCATCAAGGTATACGCTTGATTTAGTCCTTCAAGCTGCGATCGCTCCTGCACACGCTGGATTTGAATGGGGTTTGGACCCGCGAGACGCTGCCGAGCAAACTCGCGATCGCTGAGTCCTTCATCCCGTTTATGAATCGCTTTCATTGCTGGACGTTTGCGACCGTGCTGCTCTAGCGCCCCATAAAACTGGTCGCGTTGCGCTTCAAGTGTGTCCGTTGTTGCCGCCGCTTTTCTGGCAGCTAATAGAGCTTCACCCATCGCCTTTCGCAGTCGCACAAACTCTGAGCTAAATTGTTCATCGGGCGGCAAAGTAGAGTTGAACAAATCGGACTGAAAAATTTCTAGATCGACCAACACAGTGGTTAGCTTCAGCCATGTTTCTTCTGCGGTTTTACCAAATTTCTCAAACTCTTCTAGCACCTCTAGAACAGGAGACGGAAGCTGAGCTTTAGCAATCCAATTTTCTCCAAGTTCGTCAATCAGGTAGCGCAACATACCCTCTGTTCCTCGATACGGAAAGATACGAGAGGGGCCAGCGTCCGAATTTAAAGCGTTGGGATCGTAGCGATAAAAATCTTGTTGTAACTCAAGCGATTGATCAGACATGGCTTACCTCCGCCTCTTGCGGCGGTGACGAATAGGACTAGGCAATCCTTCGGAGCTTTGACGAATCGAAATCAGGACACTCAGTAGCTTCACTGCCTGACTAACCGATTCCAAGCCAAGTTTTTCTGATCAGGAAAACTTTATAAAATAAAAAATATTCTGCACAATAAAATAGGGACGGCATATTGCCATCCCTATTTCTGATTCAAACCTTAAGCGATGCTATGACCCGGAAGCAGCCTCATCTTTGGGCGCTTCAGAATTCGCGGCATCAGCTTTTGCTTGAGCGCGTTCTTCGCGTTTCTTGCGATCGGCGATCAGCACATCGGCCATCATCGCCTGCACCTGCACCATCTTTTCGAGGTTGCTGCGATAGAGGTCTAGATCTTTCTGAGTTTTGTCTGCTGGTAAGTTCAGTGCTTGAGAGATTTGATTTAAGGCCTGTGTCCGCTGCACTTCGTCTTTTACAAGATCAGCATCTGCGGTCTCTAGCAGAGTGAATAAGCCGATCGCGAACAAGCGGCTGTACTTAAACTTGGCATCACCCGCAATGCTCTGTAGCGATTCGCGCAACGACGCGAGATCTGAAATCCCTTCAGACTTCTCTGGCATGAGAACGGTGTCCCAAGAAAAACGAGACGCTGTGGACAAAAGGTGTTGAGCATCTTGGCGGTATCTATCAGGATCGTCCTCGGTCGATCGACACAGAGCGTTGAAGATCGATTCTTTGTCCTGCTCAGGACGATAGCCCTGCATAAAGCGATCGAAAGACGTGACAACGCCCAAGGCATAGATTGGGTTGTAGCGAAAGTCCACATTGACGGCGAGTAAATGCATCTCCACCATCAATTCTTCGACAACCCGGCGGTAGATCGAGTTAACCGGACGGGTGTGGAGGTTGTAGAACGCTCGCTTGGTATCTGAAACGGTGCGGACTGTGTTCACGATGTACTTGGGTGAGCTACGTTACTTTATTGTGTCACAAACAGGGATGAGGGATGAACCTTTAAAGAAAGGGATGAGGGATGAGGGATGAGGGATGAGTTTTTCAGAAGCGAGCCAACCTGCTGTTTAAGCTTTCTACAAACGGCGACCTCATTCCCATGCTCCCTTCATCCCTCATCTTTCATCCCTCATCCCTCATCCCTCATCCCTATTTTTCCTCCCTCGCTCAACATCAAATCAAGCTTTCCTTCGCGATCGAGAGCATACAATTCATCACAGCCGCCAATGTGCTGATCGTTGATAAAAATTTGAGGAACGGTGCGGCGTCCGTTGGCGCGGTTTGCCATTCTCACTCTGGCGGCTCCGTCGCCATCAATTTTGTAGTCGGTGAATTTCACGCCCTTCCAGCGCAACAGCAGTTTGGCGCGGATACAGTAAGGGCAGGTTTGCCACGTGTAAATTTCAACGTTTGACTTGAGCTGATCGGAGGGTCGTCCTAGGAGAAAGTCGAAGAACTGCATATCTAATCGTCCCTTATACAGAAAATTAAGATAAAAAGTAAGCGGATGAGCAAAATTCTTTACGAGAGTTTGGCGGTACATTCAAAAATCAATTTTTGATTCTCGATCGCATACGGCTGAATTTCAAGCGCTTGACGAAAGGCTTGAATCGCTTCTCGATATTCGCCAATCGAGGCGAGGGACAATCCTAACCCGTGCAGCGCCCCAAAATGGACGGGGACAAGCGCGATCGCTTGGCGACAGTCTGCGATTGCTTTCCTATAGTCTCCTTGCACAAAATACAGCACTGCTCGCCGATTCCAGGCTTCAGCAAAATCAGGCATTTGCTCGATGACTTCTGAGAGCAGGGCTTCCGCTTGATCCGCTTCTCCTGCTTCTAGCAAGATTTGCGCTCGCTGTAAGGTTTGCAGACCTGCTGCCCCTTTCTGACCAAACCAAATCTGCCAAAGCGCTTGGGTTGCATCCGCCCGCACTGCTTCATCAGGGTTTTTGAGGGATTCAAGTAATGGAAAAAGCTCCGCGTCCATAATTCGTAGGTTGGTGTTCGTGAACGATGAACTGCTTCGGGACTAAAGTTCTTTTAATACCCTACCTGGTTAACGTGACCGTGGATCGAAGGCATCCCGTAACCCATCGCCGAGTAGATTGAATGCCAACACAATCAAGGTGATCACGAGTCCGGGAAACAGAGTCGTCCAAGGCGAAGAAAGCGAATAGCCGCCTCGAAATGCATCGGCTAACAGAGTTCCGAGTTCGGGCGTAGGAGGCTGTGCACCGAGTCCTAAAAAGCCGAGTCCTGCTGCTTCTAAGGTAGCGGTTCCAAGGGAAAGCGTGGCTTGCACCACGAGCGGCGTCAAACTGGCGGGCAGAATGTGTCGCCACAGAATGTGTAAAGACGTTGCGCCAAGCGCTCTGGCAGCTTCGACAAATTCCTGTTCGCGCAGAGACAGAACCACGCTACGGGTGAGCCGGACGTAGATCGGAACTTGCACAACGGCAACGGCGATCATCACGCTTTGCAGGCTGGGACTAGTAACGGTCACGATTGAGATCGCGAGCAAAATCGACGGAAACGCCAGCACAATGTCCGTTATCCAACCAATGATTGCCTCTAACCAGCCCCGAAAATAACCCGCTATTAAACCCAACACAAGCCCAATTGAGGCTCCGAATCCCACAGCAACCAAACTAATCAGTAGTGAAGTCTGAATGCCGTACCAAACAAGGGTGAATAAATCTCGTCCTAGGCCATCGGTTCCAAACAGGTGATTGGCGCTGGGCGGAACTAGCCTTGCGAGGTAATCGCGATCAGTGGTGGGATCATAAGGGTGAAGCAGGGGAGCCGCGATCGCCAACATCAACAGTGCGATCGTCAAGACCAGTCCGATTCTGCCAGAAATCGACTGCCAAAATCGCCCTAGCGCTCGTCGTTCTGTTAACTTAATGGCAACCATACTTCTCGAATAGCGACACACCTAAACACACAATAAGCCGAATGCAGTGGCTAAACGATGAATTTGCTCAGGTTCGTGAGTTGCCATGGCGGTGAAGCGAATTCGGCTGGTCGGTACAGTGGGCGGACGAATGGCAGGGGCAAAAATTCCTTGTTCTTTTAGTGCTTGGCTCGTCTCTAAAGCGCTCTTGACGTTGGGAAACTGCACGCACAAAATAGGCGATTCGGACGGTAGTACCTTCAATCCCGTCTGTTGGAGGACAGCTTTAAGTCGCGTGACCAAATTCCAGAGGTGCTGTCTACGGTGTGGTTCATGTCGCACAATACGAATTGCTTCTAAGGCGGCGGCTGTATCTGCCGGAGAAAGTCCAGTCGTGTAAATCCAACTCGGGGCACGATTGCGAAGGAAATCGATTAGCGGTGCTGAGCCTGCAATGTAGCCACCTAAACTGCCTAATGCTTTGCTGAGCGTTCCCATTTGAACAATCTTGCGTCCAGTGCAGCCAAAGTGTTCGACACATCCGGCTCCCGTTTCACCCATCACGCCGGTTGCATGAGCTTCATCGATCAATACCATGCATTCAAATTGGTCAGCTAGATTAAGGATCTCTGGCAATGGGCACAAATCGCCATCCATGCTGAATATGCTATCAGTGAGAATAAGACAACGCTGAAACCCTTGTCGCTGTTGAGCGAGTTTGTTTTTTAAATCCTCAATATTGCAATGAGCGTAATCCAGAATCGTTGCGCCACTCACGATCGCACCAGTCCTCAAACTGGAATGATTGTATTGATCTGCAAGAACTAAATCCCGCTTGCCAAGAAGTGATGCGATCGCGCCTATATTAGCCAAATACCCAGAACTAAAGACAAGCGCATCCTCAGTCTGTTTGAGCGTTGCGATCGCGCGTTCTAAGGCTCGATGGAGTTCTCGGTGTCCCGTGAGCAGGCGCGATCCGGTTGAACCTGTGCCATGGTCTTGAGTAGCGGCGATCGCGGCGGCAATTAAGCGATCATCTCCCGCTAAGCCCAGATAGTCATTGCTTGCAAAATTAAGATAAGGTCGTCCGTCAATCTCGATGGTTGCACCCGGACGACCGGAGATAGTGTTTGTTGATCGATACCAACCCGCTTGATGGATTGTGTCTAGCGATTGCTCAATCCAACTGTAGGGATTCGTGGTCATGCCTTCTCATCCGGTTCAACATTGCGAATTTCAGCGCTCTTGCCGCGAACGGGAGGTAGTTTATCGACTAAACCCATTTCAAACGCCACATCCGGTAGTTCTCCTGAAATGTAGTGTCCGGGTTGGTAGACTCTGCCCGGTGTGAAGCATAATTGCCGCAGTTGCACGACTTCTTCAGCTAAAAACATGGCGCGAGACATGCGACGCTCGATTCCCATTGTGCCAACCTCTTGAATACTATCTAAATGCTAATTCCATTTTGCTGCATGTAGCTTAGCAGCCAATTTGCCATTGTTGCCCGTCTGGTTTTGCGAGGAATCAGTTCACCGACTTTATAGCCTGCAAAGCCGAGTTTTTCTTTGAGAAGCTGTTTGTTTTCGGGCGGCAGCGATCGCGTCAGCTTCACGGTTGCAGGACGACTTTCAATAAAATTAGGCGGTTCAGGATAGGCGTCGCGCCACTCAGGAGTTACGTTTGTTGTCTTCCACGTTTCGTTGTAGCGGTAGCCCAAATAATGCCAGACGAGGCGATTAGTCGTGTCGTCATCAAGGGTGTCGTTAAGAATTGCCCAGATGGTATCGGTTGTAAGAGGTGGCAAATCGGACATGGAAAGACCTGCGATCGTTCACTTAGCATCGTATATTGATCTGCAGAAAAAGATTGTGAGCGCCTTCTGCTCTTGTCCTTCACATCAAGAAACTTGACATCAAAAAATCGGAGACGGTATCGCCTCCGATTTACAATTCAATTCAAGTTTAACAATTCAAGACCGCAGCTTAACGAACTGCATCTTTCGCAGAGTCTACAGCGTCCTTGCCTTTACCCTCAACTTTTTCTAGCCCCCGCTTGATCTTGCTCTCAATCGTATCGCTGCTAGAGTTGCTAGGACGCTTTTGGTCGTTGAGGCCAGCGGTACCCTGAATTTCGTTCAATCCACCTGCTTGTCTTTCCTGAATTCTCTCTAAAGACTTGGGACCACCATCGTTGATCGCGTCTACCGCAGTCTTTTCGTAGGTCTTCGCAGGCTCAGTCGCCTCACCCCTCATGGGAGTTGCGATCGCAGATGGAATAACGGTTAAGAACACCAATAATGCACATACACAAACGGTTAGTAGGGCACGTACTTTTGTTAACATAGACTTCATACAATATCCTCCAAAAAGGCAATAGATTTCTCTCTAGGCTCTTAACCTTCAAGAACCCATAAGAGTTGAATTTAATTCATGTCCATCTACTCAAACTTCAAGGTTCTATCACATCTGCAACGAGGATGAACTTGTCAGGTTTGCTTGCCCTTCTTATGGAGGATGAGAAGGAAAATTAATTATGCTTTCGATAAAAAATCAATGTTTGGCAGTAATGGATCTTTAACCATGCCAACGCCTTTGTAACCCCAGCGCTTCAGAATACTCGCAAGTTGCGAGCTAGGTAGGGTTTCGGTCGTGAAGCGATCGCGCACATCTGCCCCAAATTTATTGAGATACATTAGTACATCAGAATGTTCTGAAAATACTAAAACATATCCGTCCGAAGGCGATCGCGACTTCTCACCCTCCGCTTGATTGGGATAAGCCGCTAAATAACTCCCGTCTATACGAGAGCGAATCAGATAATACGACTGAGAGAACATAAGCGATTCAAACTTTAAAGTTCTGCATTGCCATCAATTCAGGTCTGCCAATTTGATTCGAGGATCAACCGCTTTTAATAGCAAATCAGCAATTAGGTTGCCCACAATTAGCATGACCGCCCCCATCATCAGACTTGCCATAATTAAGTACAAATCTTGGGCTTGCACCGCTTGCAAAATCAGCCGTCCAAGACCAGGCCAATTGAAGAAAAACTCTGTAATAAACGCACCACTCAACAAACTTGCAAACTCAAATCCCAACAGTGTGATGAGTGGATTAATGGCATTTCTTAGCGCATGAACATAGATGACTCGATTTTCAGGTAAACCCTTTGCTCGTGCTGTCTGAATGTAATCTTGCCGCAACACATCGAGCAGTTGACCCCGCATAATGCGTTGCAATCCAGCAAAACTCGTCACACTCAGCGCGATCGTGGGCAAAATCACGTGCCAACCCACATCCAGAAACTTGCCAAACCAGTTCAGATCTGCAAAATCAACACTCGTCATATCTCCGACCGGAAACAAAGGCGACGTGTTCTGCGCCAAAATCAGCAGCAACAGCGCCGTGATAAAGCTTGGAAATCCCTGCCCGGTATAGCTAATGAGTTGAAGAATCCGATCGACCCAGCGCTGTTGGTAGATCGCAGCAACGATGCCCATTGGAATGGCGATCGCCCATGTCAACACCAGCGACGTAAGCGCGATCAGCAGCGTCGCTGGAACTCGTTCCCACAGCAGCGACACAACAGAGCGGTTGTAGACAAAGCTCGTGCCAAAATCGCCTCTGGAGATGATGTTCCACACCCAACGAAAATATTGCTCAATCCAGGATTTGTCTAATAAAAACTGACGTCTCAGTTGATCGATGCGTTCGGGGGAAATTTTAGGATTTTCTCGCAACGTATCAAGATAATCTCCGGGCGCAAGCTGAATGATGAAGAAGCTCAGTGCCGAAGCAAGAAACAAAGTTAATAGCGCTTGTAATAATCGCTTGATGACGTAAACCGTTGTTTCACTTGAGATCGCGTCTACAAACCGATTAATGCCAGACTTTAGTGTTCCACGGGGAGAAGTTGTCATTGCCAAGCTGCATGGGGAATGAATAGTGATTATAGCGATGATCTCTCTCTACTTCTGATCAAATCGCTTAACGCCTCATGACTTAACGGCTCATTAGTAGAGAGACAGGTACTACTCCAGAACATCAGGATTGATGCCTGCGGCTCGAAGTCTCTCCGCTAGAAGGGTTGCTCTTGCTTCGGCATCTTCTGCGCGTTGCCGTTCTTGTTCTGCGCGTTGCCGTTCTTGTTCTGCGCGTTGCCGTTCTTGTTCTGCGCGAGTAGCAACTTCTTCATAGGTTTCAAACGGCTGGTCGTCGGGTCGGTAGAGTGTGAGTTTTCCTGTATCGTTTAACTCAAATCGAACCCGCAAGCGAGGACTAATCCATTGGGCCATGCCGTCAATTTCTTCTAGCGAATCTTCAACTCGCAAATAGCCCGCCAAATTGAGGCGATCGGGATCGTATAGGTAATATTCCTCGACGCCATAACGCTCATAGAACTGATGTTTGCGGTTCATCTCCGGAAACGTATTTCCAGGTGAGATAATCTCAAACACGACTTGAGGCGGAATGCCACTTTCTCTCCACTGCTGATAGCTGCCTCGATCGCCCTTCGGTCTGCCAAACACGACCATTACATCTGGGGCTTGCCGGAGCTTGTTGTTTCCCTCGATCGGGTACCACAGCAGATCGCCCCCCACAAACACGTCTGAATGGTCAGCAAAAATCCAGTCGAGTCCTTTTTTGATGTAGACAATGTACTCAAACTGCTTCGTATTGTCTGCCATCGGTTGCCCGTCGCTGTCTGGATAAATGATGTCGGATTGATGCGATCGCAGGTCTAACACCATAGCCACTGCTCCCAAAAACAAGACTTGTCTATACCCTTCATCCTACGCGGTAAACTAGTGAGATTGACCGATCTGCAAATCATTTTGCCTCTAGAAGCTGAAGAATCATGCCGTCATTTTTACTCGAAGTTGGGACAGAAGAATTACCTGCAAGTTTTGTGGACGAAGCGCTAAATCAGTGGCGATCGCGCCTGCCAAAACTTCTAGCGGAACTCAGTCTCACCCCGGAGAAAATCGAGTATTACGGAACGCCGCGTCGCCTAGCCGTGCTGATCAAAGGTTTACCGAGTCAACAGCCTGACCAAGATGAAGAGGTGAAGGGGCCTCCGGCAAAAGCGGCGTTCAAAGATGGGCAACCTACCAAAGCGGCAGAAGGATTTGCTCAGAAGCAAGGCGTTTCGATCGATGCATTAGAAATTCGTCCGACGGACAAGGGCGAGTTTGTGTTTGTGCAAAAACGGATTAAAGGACGGGCGATCGCAGATCTGCTCACCGAACAAATTCCTCAGTGGATCACAGGATTGGATGGCAAACGCTTCATGCGATGGTCAGACGGAGACCTAAAGTTCTCTCGCCCCATTCGATGGTTGGTCGCGCTATTAGATCAAGATGTTTTGCCGATTGATCTCGTTAGCCATTCCATTTCCTATCGCGCTAATCGCATTTCGTGGGGACATCGTGTACTTCATCCTGATCCGGTTTCCATTCCGAATGCAGATGCTTACATCAATACGTTGAGTGCTGCTTATGTTGATGTTGATCCCGAACATCGAAAAGCGACGATTGAGCAGCAAGTGCGCGATGCTGCAAATCAAGTGGGCGGCGTTGCGATCATCAATCGTGACTTACTCCAAGAAGTCACTAATTTGGTCGAATATCCATCAGCAGTGGTCGGTAAGTTTGACGCCAAGTTTTTAGAAATTCCATCAGAAGTGGTGACAACTGAAATGGAGAGCCATCAGCGGTATTTTCCGGTGTGTCAGAAAGACTCAAATCAGTTGCTACCTTACTTTATTACTGCCTCTAATGGCGATCCCAAAAAGGCAGATATTATTGCCGCTGGAAACGAACGCGTGATTCGAGCCAGGTTATCGGATGGCAAATTTTTCTTCGATATCGATCGCAAAGCTCCACTTGAAAGCTACTTACCTAAGCTTGAAACCGTCACCTTTCAAGCAGATCTCGGATCGATGCGAGCGAAAGCGGATCGCATTGTCGCGATCGCAGCTCAAATTGCGACTCAATTAAACATCACAGGCGACCCGCTGACGCACATTCAACGTGCCGCACTCCTTTGTAAAGCCGATCTCGTCACTCAAATGGTGGGAGAATTCCCCGAATTGCAGGGCATCATGGGTGAAAAGTATGCCCGATCGAGTGGTGAACCCGAAGCGGTTGCCGTTGCGATCGCAGAACACTATCTGCCCAAAGGCGCGGGTGACGTATTGCCTCAATCGCTGGTCGGACAAGTCGTTGGGCTTGCCGATCGCTTAGATACCCTGATTGGCATCTTTGGACTGGGACTGATTCCGTCTGGATCGTCTGATCCGTTTGCTCTGCGGCGTGCGGCAACCGCAATCGTCAATATTACTTGGGCAGCCAATCTCAACATCAATCTCAATGCACTACTAGACGCGATCGTGACCAGTTCTACCCAACTCAAACTCACGCCTGAAGATTTACTGAAACAGCTAAAAGAGTTCTTCTTGCAACGAGTTGAAACATTGCTGCGTGAAGACCGCAACATCGATTATGACTTGGTGAATGCGGTGTTGGGTGAGAACGACCGAACGTATGCAGAGCGGGCATTGAGTGATCTGTTAGATGTGCGCGATCGCGCTTCATTTCTTCAAACCATACGTAACGATGGTCGCCTGTCTGCAATATACGAGACTGTCAATCGCGCCTCTCGTCTCGCGGCTCAGGGAAGTTTAGATACTCAACAGCTTGACCCAACCGTTGTCATTCGTCCTGATTTATTCCAGAAAAATTCTGAGAAAGCATTCTACGATGCCTTGCAATCGTTACAAACCATGCAAGGACAAGCAGACTACTCCAAACTGATCACGGCTCTGAGTCAAATTGCGCCAACGGTCAGCACCTTCTTTGATGGAGAAGATAGTGTGCTGGTGATGGACAATGATCCTGACATTAAACAAAATCGTTTGAATCTATTGGGAATTCTGCGAAATTATGGGCGAGTCTTGGCAGATTTTGGAGCGATTGCAAAGCAAGCCTAGGGAAATCCTAAGCCATTAGATGATGAGGTGGTAAGTAGGAAGACCCCCTTAAACCGAAGACCCTCATTCCCTAACTCTTCTCCTGCGGGAAAGGGTTGGGATGAGGGCAACACAAGCATCTTATGTTTAATTAAGTCGTTTAATAAAGTTCATCTACTTAGAAGCTTTATTCAATACTATTGATTTGACTTTAAAGTTTTAAACAATCGATTGAAATGTAACCGTTCACCACTCACACTCGCTCTCGTTAGAATTCGCTCAAAGACACTTTTATGCTCCCTGCCGTTTGCGATGCTCCTCATAAATTTCGGGCAAGCGATCGGCATCCTCTGCAGAATAGCGTTTCGTGTTTGGGTTGAGATGAATCTTCTCGATGATGGCATGAACTGCTTCACCATCGTTTCGATTCTCTAGCAAATAGGCTTTCAACTCAGGAATACTCATTACGCTAAAGTTAGGCTTCATTGTCAAACTCCCACTCTCCATCAGTATTAATTACAATTGCCATTTCTTCCCCTGCCAAAATAAAAATTTCTCCGTTCCGCTCATCGAGCCTGACAATCCAGATCGGGAGAAACATCGCGGTAAGACGCTGGCAGAGAATAAAGCACTTTGCTTCTTGCTTGGCGGTTGGGTACATGTGTCGTTACATTCTAGCGAGCAAATTATATGCGTAGGAAATATCATGTCACAATCTTATGAACTGTAATGAATCTTTAAGCAGTACTTTCATAAAGCAGTACTATAGAGGGTGCAAATTTTTCGCCTCTTGACTATGCCAAGCGCTTCTGTGATCGGTTTGGGAAAATCTGGGAATGCAGCCGCTCGATTGCTGAACCGAGAAGGATGGCGTGTCACGATTAGCGATCGCGGGACATCTCCCGCTTTGCAGCAGCAGCAACAAGAGCTTCTCTCCGAAGGAATCGCGGTTCAGCTTGGTGATACCTTTAGTCCAGAATCTACTAAACCAGACTTGGTTGTGGTCAGTCCGGGGGTACCGTGGGATGTGCCGGGTTTATTGTCAGCGCGGGCATTAGGAATTGACACCATCGGCGAGATGGAACTAGCGTGGCGCTATCTTCGAGACTGTCCCTGGATCGCCATTACAGGCACAAATGGCAAAACAACGACAACCGCATTAACGGCTGCAATTTTTGAGACGGCCGGATATCGTGCGCCTGCCTTTGGCAATATTGGCTATGCCGCGTGCGAAGTGGCGCTATTAGAAGAAAAACCAGACTATGCGATCGCAGAACTCAGCAGCTACCAAATCGAATCTTCGCCCGCGATCGCACCGCAAATCGGCATCTGGACGACCTTTACACCCGATCATCTGGCTCGCCATAAAACCCTTGAAAATTACTTCAATATCAAAGCTCACTTACTGGGGCAATCTGAAACTCAGATTTTCAATGGCGACGATCCCTACCTCAGAAATATTGGGCTTCAGCAGGCGTATCCGGTTCGGGCAGATGCTTGCTGGACGAGCGTAATCGGTAAGTCTAAATTGGTTGGCAACCCGGAACTGGGGGCATACCTTGAAGACGGTTGGGTGATCGTCCGAGGGGAACGCCTCGTTCGGGCAGATGCGTTGCGAATGCCGGGAGCGCACAATGTGCAGAATCTGCTGATGGCTGTAGCAGCAGCGCATTTGTCGGGTGTGGAAAAGAGCGCGATCGCACAAGCTGTGGCAAAGTTTCCCGGTGTGGCGCATCGACTGGAGCATATTCACACCTGGAACGGGATCGACTTTATTAATGACAGTAAAGCCACGAACTACGATGCTGCCGAAGTTGGATTATCTGCCGTTAAGAGTCCAGCGATTTTGATTGCGGGCGGTGAGCCGAAGGTCGGAGATGATCAGGCGTGGCTAGGTGTCATCCAGCAGAAAGCGGCTGCCGTGCTGCTGATTGGTGAAGCAGCTTCTGCGTTTGCCAAGCGGTTAGACGAGATTGGATATTCTAATTACGAAATTGTGGAAACGATGGAGCGGGCAGTGGCGCGATCGCGAGACGTTGCTAAACAGTACTCTGCTCAAGTTGTTTTGCTCTCGCCTGCCTGCGCTAGCTTTGACCAATATCCAAACTTTGAGCAACGCGGCGATCACTTCCGACAGTTGTGCTTAGAACTGCTTTCCTAACGTTACAAACTTTCTAAATAGCTCAACAAATCTGCCATTTCTTTCTGACTCGGCTGAAACTTGGGCATTGGGGGCGTTTCACCGCTAATGACTTGCTCGATCAATCGCGGACGCGACTTCCGGGTAGAAATGCCTTTCAAACTAGGCCCCACTTTTCCGTCTGCCAGGATGCCGTGACAGCCCGAACAGTTAATCTGAAAAATGGCGTGACCCTGAATGCTATCGCCTTGAAGCGCCAGCACCTCGCGCGCGTACGGATTAGGCTTCCGAATCTCGTAAACCGATAGCACGCCCAGCACAATGGCGATCGCGACCACTAATGCGATCGCAACCAATTTTTGGGGAGAGACGACAGGTTTGGCAAATTGCTCGTTCAAAGGGTCTTACTTCAGTTCAGCTTGTAAAGAATGTTCACTCATTTACTAAACAGACTTTAACAAATTTTGGCAACACTTGACTTTGAGGATGAATGAATCTCTCGCGAAACCTAAATCTCATTGCCCAATTCGTTGCACTGATTGACCTCCAGACCCAGTAGGATAGACAATAAGAGCAAATCGCAATGTTTCAGAACTTTAAAGAACTGAGGAGATTCAGTCATGATTGAGCCAATTTTGCTGGGCATCGTATTAGGGCTTATTCCAGTGACGCTGGCGGGCTTATTTGTTGCAGCTTACACTCAATATCGCCGGGATAATAAGTTAAACCTATAGCTTAAACCCATAGCTTAAACCTGTAGGTGATACCGTTGCCGAAACCGCTTTGAGCCCATCAGAGCGGTTTTTTGCTGAAAATAATTCTTGGAATGGTTATGAACCTGTCATACCAATGACAAGCTTCGACCTTAAGCTATGGTGAACCAGCACTAGAGCAGCATTCTGTAAGCGTGCTGAAATTGCTATGCATCACCTTTCCAACTTCTATTATGGTTAGATCTCTCCTCTCACAAGCTTGGTCCGTGCTGTTAGACAACGCTCCGTGGATGAGTTGGAATCTCTTCTTGGCGTTTATCCCCTTAGTGCTGAGCGTTCTTCTATTTCGGCAAACTCAACTTCATGCTTCTACACTCACGTTGCCACCCGTTGGGTTGCGATCGCGCCATCGATCGTTCTGGTGGTGGATAGGAGTGGTTGTCTTCGTTGCCTTTTTGCCAAACGCCCCTTATATTTTGACAGATATTATTCATTTTATTGATCAAGTCCAATCGGCAAATTCGACATGGTTTGTCACACTCGTGCTGATTCCGCTGTATATCCTGTTTATTTGGGCGGGATTTGAGGCTTATGTTCTGTCTTTGATTAATTTGGGATATTACTTAAATCGGCGGGGACTGACTCAATGGATTTTGCTGGCTGAAATGATGCTTCATGGACTGAGCGCGATCGGGATCTATTTGGGGCGATTTTTACGATTTAACAGTTGGGATTTGGTGACGCGCCTTGATGAAGTCGCGATGTCGGTACTCGATGATTTGTTAGGAAAGCGCCCACTGTTGGCCATGACGCTGACCTTTCTGGTAGTGGCTGGACTATACGCTTTGTTCAAACCTGTTCATTTGGCGTTGTTTACCTACTGGCGATCGCGGCAGTCTCGCTCTCAGTTTGCGATCGATTAAATTTGCAGAAGTTAATCTGGATTCTCATAAACGGCGGTTGTAGCTATTTTTAGTAATCAACTCGCCGTTTTCTGTTAGATGATGAATGCTATTTGTTCTGCCATTTCCAAAATTGTCTTAAGTGTTGGTCTCATTAGTGTTGCTGTTTTGCCGGTTCATGCTCTTGGAATTGTTAAAACTGCGCAACAAGGCAATGTCCGGGCTGAGCTTTCTTACCAAAAACCAGAGAAAGATGCTTATAAGTACAGCAATGTCCGATTGAAAATCACGCGAGCCGGACAAGCTGTTTTTAATCAGTCACCCAAGGTCAACGAGTACGATCGCCCACTGATTGATCTGGCAGAGGGTTCGTCAGATCAATCGGCGAAATCTGGCTTTGTGGTTCAAGATTTGGATGGGGACAAAGAGCCTGAAGTAATTGCAGATTTCTTTACAGGCGGGGCGCACTGCTGCACGTATTCTCTAATCTACCGCTATGATGCGGCTAAAAAGACCTACGTTGCGATGCAGCATGATTGGGCCGATATCGGCTATGGATTGCAAGACGTGGATAAGAATGGAACGGTTGAGTTTATGAGCGCTGATCCGTCCTTTGCCTATGCGTTTGCAAGCTTTGCTGGATCAGGCTTTCCCATTCAAATCTGGCGTTACGATCGCGGCAAGATGATTGATGAAACACGCCGCTATCCAAAAGCTATTTATGCAGATGCTTATCGCTACTGGCAGTCTTACACCAATGCTGGAGAAGAAGACGGTGAAGTGAAAGGAGTGTTAGCAGCGTACATGGCAGACAAATACTTGTTAAATCAGCAGGAAGATGGCTGGAAGCGATTACGCAGTGCTTATAAGCAGAGCGATCGCGAACAATTTTTCACTGAGCTAAAAGCCTTTCTAACCAAAGGAGGGTATGTCAGATAAGCGATGATTCGTTGAAAAATAAGGCTCTTGGAAGCTTTTAGTAAGGTTGGGTGCAATTGCGAATTCATCTGCAAATTCATTTAATGTAACTTTCGCATCTTAGATTGCCAAAAAACTGGACCTACCAAAAGATCTGGATCACCAAAGGCTTACCAGAGCCTACTTATCGGGGTACTCGAATCAATATCGTCGATAAAAAGGAGCAATTTAATAATTATGCACCAACCTTTAAAGCCATTTACTTTAATCATTACGACTGGCCTAATCGTAGTTCTAGCAGGATGCGGTTCTACTCGGACAACACCATCTGCTTCGATCCAACCGTCTGCAACTCCTAGCCCAAATGCTCCGGAACAGAACAGCGTCTCAACTACTTCGGTTCAACCCTCTGCAACTCCTAGCCCAAATGCTCTAAAACAGAACAGTGTCTCAGCCGCTAAAACGATTTCAGCAGAAGGAATTGGCTCTGCTCGTTTAGGAATGACGTTAGGAGAGTTGAAGCAAGAACTAGGGGCAAGTTCTACGTTCAAAGTAGAGTCGCCCTTTATGGTCGATTTTGACGCGATCGCAGTGAGCCAGTCAGGAGAAGTGCAATATCGTATCCTTTACCCTGCTGGCATAACGCTGGAGGATTCAGATGTGATTACATCGCTAGTGACAGATAATTCTAGTTACCGAACAGCTCAAGGGGTAGGAGCGGGAACATCAATCCAGCAAGCTGAAGCCATTTATGGAGATGCAACTTTGTCTTACAACACCTCAAATGAGTCTAGAGAATACGTCGACTTTACGGCTCAACCCGCTCCAAACATTTCTTTTCGGACTGCTGCTAAAGGAGAATTTTCAGGCATTTATCCTTCTCCAGCAGGCGAAAACAACACGACAAAGCAGTTTCAGGACACGGCCTTGGTAGGTTCAGTTGAGGTGACATGCTCGCCTCAAAGCTGCGCTAAACCCTAGTTTTGCTCTAGGAACGGAAATAATTTATCACCACAATGAATTGAGTGTTGCTGAATCTGAACGTGAACCTCTACAGTCGCTTTCAGATCTCTCTTCTCTTTCAGCTTTCGTTTCGCGCTGCCTAGCTCTCCAGTTTTTTGAAGAAATTGGAGAGCTAGTTTTTTGAATACGGATTGGTTTAGCTCAACTTGGTTTGACCAACTCTAAACTTGATTGTGAGAACTGCATTATTGATTCTGAGAACTGCACAATTGATTAACAGAACAGAAAATCTAATTTTGAGAATTGATAGATAAGTTTCGTTTAAGCAAAATCTAATTTGCTATAAGCGTTTATTGATTATGAGTTCTAATTTATTGATTATGGGTTCTGGTTTGTTGATTTCCTTCAACGTGAATTAGATTCGCTGAAAAACGTAGATCAATTTGAGAAAGTCAACTCATACGATCGCGTCTCCAAGCAAAATAATGCTTCATCTCATAAAGATTACGGCGACTACCCATCAGATAGCTTGACTCCATTGAGCAGTTTGTGACTGGGGTAGAACAGTCAAAACGCCGCGTTCTATCGAAATGCTTGCTCTGAATCTTTTGCGGCAGAGGGATTGAATGAGGGCGAATTGAGGAATTTGTATCCAGACTCAGCAACGCTACAAATTGCGAGCGTTTTTTAGCAATAATCGTTGCTCAGCACGAGCGATCGCACTGTATGTTGCCTCAACCGCATCGAGATTTGTGGTAATCGACGTGATACCCCATTCTACCAATTGATCGATAAAGTCAGCGTGAGTCGGAATGCGACCACAAATTGAACAGGGAATCTTGAGCACACGAGCCGACTGGATCAGTTGCGCGATCGCATTCATAACGGCTGGATGCGTCTCATCAAATCTTGTTGCCAAAACTCCCTGATCGCGATCGACGCCTAATATCAATTGGGTTAAATCGCTAGTGCCAATACAAATTCCTTGCACTCCAGCTTTCACAAGCTCTGGCAGCAGAAATATCACTGACGGAACTTCTGCCATAATCCACAGTTGAAACTGAGCGTGCTGCATGAGACCCGCGTGCTCAACCCGCGATCGACAAAACGAAAATTCCTCCACCGTTCGCACAAATGGCAACACCAATCTCAAATTAGAGTAACCCGTTGCAGTTCCTTCGTTGAGCTTGGCACTAATCACCTGCCTCAATGCCTCAAGTTCTAGATCAAACAATTCTGGATTGAGAACATAACTAAACGTGCCGCGCAGCCCCAACATTGGATTGGGTTCTGATATTGGTTCCTGTCCTCGCAGCGATTGAAACTCGTGCGATCGCAGATCCAAACTTCGGTAGAACACAGGGCGCGGCGAAAACGCTTGAGCGAATTTCTCAATCTGTTGAGCGAGGCGTTGAACTAATTCCGATTGACGATTTTGTCTGATCCAATATTGAGGATGATGTTGATCTAAAATGCTCACCATCATTAACTCAGATCTCAACAATCCAACTCCATCTACAGGAAGCTGAGCCGCCCGCTCAACTAGATCAGGCTGACTGAGCGCCAGCAGAAGGCGAGTTGCAATTGGCACATTCATTATTGGTGTGAGAGGAAATGCACTCACAGCATCACGAGGCTTCAGCTTTTCTGTCTGGGCGTCATACACCTTTCCTTCATCCCCATCGACCACGATCCAATCTCCTGTCCGAATCTGCTGAGTTGCTTGCCCCGCTCCCACAATCGCTGGAATACCTAATTCCCTGGCTACGATCGCGCCATGACTCGTCAGGCCACCTTGCTCGGAAACGATCGCACTAGCTTGTTGCATCAACGGCAACCAGTCCGGCGAAATTTCTGACGCGACCAACACCGTTTCTGGGGGAAGGGTAAGCGGCAGATGATCGCTATTGGTGAGGACTTCAGCCCGCGCGATCGCTCGTCCCCCTGATGCACCAACCCCAACGGCGATCACCGATTGAGGCAATTCTGGTTTGACATCGGTGTCCTGATTCGGATTGCAATACTGAACCTGAGTGAAATAGAGAGTGTCCTGATAGAACTGCCATTCTAGTGCGATCGCGGTGCCAAACTCGGTTTGCAATTGCTGTGCCAGCGTCAGAAAGCGCTGTAAGTCTTGCGGCTTTAGAACAAGCTGCTGATTATGATTCCAAGGGTGACGCTCCAATGGAGAATCGGCTGAATCGCTGATTTGATAAAAAATAGTCTGATGTCCTAGAGCTTGCGATGCCACCATTTCAGGAGACAAATTGAGGTGATAGACATCTGGCAACACTTCACCCCGCTCGATTGATATCGGCAATCCATATGTCGCTAAGATTTCCCAATTGGTTGAATTGGCTTGCAAATATCCCGACATCTCAGCCGAGCCAATCGGCTGCACAATCACTGCAAAATGAAGATCTTGAAGAGATAGCTTGGCGCGTTGCAAATACACTAAATTTCGCGCTCGGAAAAGCTCTGCCCACAGTTGCTTTAAGCCTGAAACAATGCTGTCCACGGTTCGCCTACACACCTGCGGTTCAATCAAATTGGTCAAATCTAATAGGGAAGATTTGGCGGAGCTGATCGCATTTAGAGCAAACGACGGACGGAGAATGACCGCTTGTGAGGCTTCAGCACTCTTAGGCGGAATGGTAGGCAAAGTTTTAAGACAGGGTTCTAGAGCCTTGAGCCAAGGTTGAGATAGCGGAGTCGTTTGGAAGGTCTGCCGAATTTGCCGTGCGATCGCTTGCAGTTGCTCCGCGTCTTCGACATTTAACCGCAAGGAAGCGTCAGCCAAGTCAGCAAAAAAAGAGTCTTCCTGGTGAATGGACGCCAAAAATTCTCGTAACGCCTGTGCCGAAATCACAAAATTTGGCATCACGGGATAGCCTTTCCGCGACAGTTGACTGAGATAAAGAGCTTGCTCTCCAACCCACACAGATTGCTCTGACTTGATTTCTTCTATCCAATAAAAATTATCCACAGACCACCAATTTTTTCGATGCGGCAAAAACTATCCACAAATTACCCACGGTCTATAGACGGCAACAGCAATCCGTTAGAGATTGCAAAGCGTTTTCTTTGAAGTTCCGCTTTGCACTAATTGCGGTTCCGTCTGATTGTAGAACACCCTTTTTCAAGAGCAGAAATTGTTCAGAATTTATGCATGATCGACAACGCGCGATCGTCGAACATTGCATCCTCGATTTAAGGGCATTCTGAAAAAGTGTTGCTTGTTTCCCTCAGAACCTCTTGCGCTTCGGAGTCTGCACAGCAACCCTTCAGTAGCCAAACCTAGCTGTGCCGAACCCAATGCGTCTAGATTCCGTTTTTCGTCTCTTCCTCAAGTCAACTTGTCCTCTCTGTCAGCGACCAACATCTACAGAGTTTTGTCTCTACTGCCAGAGAAAACTTGAGCAGCAACGGTTCGCCAACCCGTCTCAATTTTGGCACGAGCCCCCTCACGTTTTTGCGTGGGGCAGCTATGGCGGAGCGTTAAAACGTGCGATCGCGCAGTTGAAATACGAGCATCGTTCTGATTTGGCAGTTCCGTTGGGTCGGCAGGTGGCTCAAGCGTGGCTTACCTCATCCATCCGGCGGGAGATCCAGCCAATCATCGTTCCGATTCCGCTTCACCCTGAACGACAACGGCAGCGCGGCTATAACCAAGCCGAATTGTTAGCCCGCGAATTCTGTAACCTGACAGGATGCCGACTACAAGCTCACGCCTTGCAGCGCACCCAAGCTACCGAAGCGCTGTTTAAGTTGTCTGCGACCGATCGAGAACAGACGCTCAACCAAGCCTTCGAGTTAGGCAAAGCGTTTCAGCGTCCTCCTCAAAACACGCCCATTCTGCTGTTTGATGATATTTACACCTCGGGTGCAACAGTGCGATCGGCCATGCAAACCTTTAGACGTTATGAAATTGATGTCAGAGGTGTCATTGTATTAGCAAAAGCAATATCGTCAAAAATAGACAAACATCAATGCAAACACTAAGCCGCTGTCAATGCAACAAACTAATAACAACTCAACCCGAATCCCCTTTGAAGTATTAATAATGACAAATAAGCCCCTTATTGGTTCTGTTTAAACATTTCTGCGTCGGAGCAATTCATGAACCCTTCTGAACAAGTCGTTTTAATTACAGGTGCCTCTGCTGGTATTGGAGCAGCTTTAGCACAAGCCTTAGCCCATCGCTGGACGGGAATTCGATTAGTCCTAGCGGCTCGCAACCAAGATAAACTCACCCGCGTTGCCGATCAGTGCAGCAAGGCAGGAGCCGAAGTCATCACCGTACCCACAGATATGGCAGACGTGGCGCAAGTTGAAGCCTTGGCGCAGACCGCGATCGCAAAGTTTGAACGTGTTGATGTCTTAGTGAATAACGCGGGCTACGGGCAAATGGGGCCGATCGAATTAATTCCGTCTGCCGCCGTGCAGCGACAGTTC
This sequence comes from Myxacorys chilensis, assembly GCF_059505265.1. Lineage (NCBI taxonomy): Bacteria > Bacillati > Cyanobacteriota > Cyanophyceae > Leptolyngbyales > Leptolyngbyaceae > Myxacorys > Myxacorys chilensis. Next base: position 129,545 of record NZ_JCACKG010000155.1, read on the forward strand.
CAGGTGAATGTATTGGGTACGATCGCGCTGATTCAAGCCCTAACACCCGTTATGCGGAGTCAAGGCGGGGGAAAGATTATAAATGTCAGTTCGCTCGCTGGCAGAATTGCGTTTCCCTTTGGCGGGTTATACAGTGCCTCTAAATTTGCTCTAGAAGCGCTGAGCGACTCTTTGCGCCGCGAGTTATCACCCTTCAATATTCAAGTCTGCGTGATCGAACCAGGTCCTGTCAGTACCGAATTCTTTGACGTGATTAATCGCGAAGTCGATGACAAAATTCCCAACGGCGGGCTAAATTCCCCTTACCGCGCTGCTTTTGAGAATCTTGAGAACCTTGACAAAATCACTCGCCGTCAAGCCTGGACCTCCGAACAGGTGGCCAAGGTGATCATCGAAGCCATTCGAGTGCCCCGCCCCCGGTGTCGCTATGTGGCAGCTACTGCCGGGGATCTAACGATATTTATGATGACTAAGCTGCTGCCCACTCGACTGGTCGATCTGTTCTGGCAAAAATTCTACAAAATTGATTTAGTTGCCAAAGACTGGAAGAATCAGCATAAAGCAGGTTAAGTTCAAAGCACCTAATTTAAGCACCTGGGCACCTGCCGCTTAATCACTCAATTTAATCACTCAACCAAACAGCCCACATCAAACAGCACGTGATGGATTTACTGGAATATCAAGCGAAAGAATTGTTTCGTGGAGTCGGAATTCCGGTTCCACCTTCGCAGCGCATTGATCGCCCCGCCGATCTAAAAAGCCTTGCCATTCCCTATCCGATCGCGCTGAAGTCACAGGTCTATATTGGTGGACGCGGACGACTAGGGGGCGTTCGGTTGGTATCGAATACGATCGATGCGATCGCGGCGGCGCATACCATTTTTAACCTACCGATTATGGGGGAATTGCCTAAGGTGCTGTTAGCCGAAGCAAAGTTTGACAGCAAACAAGAACTATATCTGGCGGTCGTTCTCAATCGATCGATTCGTCGCCCGGTGCTGCTTGGCTCAGCTCAGGGCGGCGTGGATGTGCAAACGGCGATCGCGCAAATGCAGCAGATTGTGGTGGATCAAGAGTTCTCGCCGTTCTATGCGCGTCGTCTTGCGCTGAAAATGGGCTTAAAAGGAAACCTTCTAAATGTAGTAACAGACGTCATTGAGCGTATGTATGGTCTGTTCCTCAGCCAGGACTTAGATTTGGTAGAAATCAATCCTTTAGCTGTGAATGCTGAAGGTGATGTGATGGCGCTCGATGGCAAAGTCACGGTTAATGATGCCGCTTTAGGACGCCATGCCGCTTTAGCGGCGTTAGATACGCGATCAACCCAAGGCGCAACACCGCATAAACCAGCTTTGGCGCGTCTGCCTGAAGTGCTATCGACGGTTGATCCGGATGGGCAGATCGGGATTCTGGCCAATGGCGCAGGCTTAACGATGGCGACGATGGATTTGCTGTGTCAGGCGGGCGGAAAACCTATTAATTTCCTCAATATTGGCGGCGAAACTCACTCTGACGCCTTGCCTGAAACCTTATGCCAACGTCTAGAGCAAGGATTAGAGTTGCTAACGCGCAACAAGCAAATCAAGGTGGTTTTGATCAACATTGTGAGTGGAACGTTGTCCTGCGATCGCGTGGCTGAATCCATTTCAAAATTTTTGCAGCGCCCGATTTCAATTGTTAAACCCGTCGGCCCGGTGAAGGATGAGATTCGCCTCAGTCGCGTTAAGCCGCTTCCAACTCTCGTAGTCCGCCTCGTCGGATCGCAGTTTCAAGACGCTAAAGCGACCTTGGCTAAAACACCAACTATCCTGGTGGAAGACTTGGATAAGGCGATCGCGCAGGCTCTAACTTTAGTTAGAAATCGGGATACTTAACCTTGTATTAACCGTTTCTTAAACTACACCTAGTGCCGTAAGAATACTGAATTTAACAGCATTATTTTTGTCGCCATTGCTTAATCTAGGAAATTCTCAGATTTAGTCACCTATTCAGCAGAACTATAATAAGGTATCTCGTATTCTGCTAGTAGCGCTCAAACTTCTAACAGTTAACCTGAACTTAGCTTTCTTCTATACAGTTCAAACGCTGAGAAACTCTAATACTTGATATATAAACTACTGTTCAGTAGCGGCTTGCAGGCGCATAGTAGAACGTTTATAGTCCCTACAGAAACGAGGGTTACGCTCTCACTATCCTAGTCATCCTTGGGCCTAGTCATCCTCAAGTTTAGATTTGTATCCCTAAACTCCTCCCATTTTATGAATTTTACGGCAGCTAACAAAGTCATTATTCAGGGCATCATCGAACCGTTAGGTGCAAGCTATGCTCCCTTGATGCAAGCCTATGGAACCACGGTGGTCGCTGGAATTAGTCCAGGATATGGAGGGCGATCGCTGGCTGGAATTCCGGTATTTGACATGGTGGAGCAAGCTTTACCAAGCGTGGGCGCAATCGATACATCAGTGATTTTTTCGGCTCCGTATGCGGTGTTGGATGCTGCCCTCGAAGCGATCGCGGCGGGCGTGCGAAAAATTGTTCTCGTTACTCAGGGCATTCCTCCGTTAGATATGGTGCATCTGATTCGCACCGCTGAAGCGACCGAAACCCTGATTGTTGGCCCCGATAGTCCTGGCATCATTGTCCCCAATCAACTGCTGCTCGGAATCCACCCCCCAGACCTGTACCGACCTGGCTCGGTTGGCCTGATCAGCCGAAACGGTACCCTAACTTATGAGATTGCTTGGTCATTAACGCAGGCAGGGCTAGGGCAATCCATTGCGGTGAGCATCGGCGGAGATGCGATCGTTGGGTCAACCTTTCCGCAGTGGCTGCAAATCCTTGATGAAGATGACCAAACGGATGTCATTGTGCTGGTCGGAGAAATTGGCGGAGATAGTGAAGAAATTGCCGCCCATCATATTGCCGAAGCGATCGAGAAGCCTGTAGTTGCCTATGTTGCCGGGCGGAGTGCCCCCCGTGATCGACGCATGGGACATGCAGGAGCCATTATTGAGTCTCAGGCCACTGATTTTGGCCCAGACGTTGGCACAGCAGAAAGCAAAATTGCCGCACTAAAACGAGCTGGAGTGCCAGTGGCAGACCGTCCATCTGAGATTCCAGAGATTGTGAAAAGTTTGTTACAGCAACCCGTGAAGAAGGCGGTTTGAAGGAAGTTCGGCCTGCTTAGCGCAAGTGTCCTTGCTTAGCAGGACTGTCTCTTACAATGCTCTGCAACAGATACAAAGCTCTGCGACAGACCCGAACCCGAAAAGAGAACCTAACGAAGCAGATGATTTCTCTGCATCTCCTGAATTTTGGCTCGAGATAGACATGCTTCTAGGTAGGGACAATCTTCGCACCGAAGGTCTTGCCCTGGATGTGTGCAGCCACAGGGTGACTTTAGTAGACATGCCCCCGGTACTGAGATGGAGTTCCGTCTAGCGCGTTCAGTGCATAGGTAACGCAAAAACACAAAAAAGTTTGGAGATTGCATAATTGGCGCTGGTGATCAGGATATTTAAAAAATAGCGAAAGCACCCTGGTTAAGAGTGCTTCCTTTATCAAAGCAATAGAAATCGGTACAGAACTTAAGATGCGCTAGGCGTCGAGCTGACCTTGGCAAGCTGAGCAGGCTTCACAAATCCGACATAACCAGCGGCGATCGCTGTGAGTGCATTAAACCAAACGTTGTTACCATAAATTGGCATCAAACCAAACGTTGTATTGGTTGCAGGAATTAATCCCATCAGCACGATCGCAACGTACATTACTGCGAATCCTTGGTTATAAACCAGCGATCCACTGAAGCTAGTTGCTGCAGCAATACCAAGCAACCCAACAACGATGTGAACAGCGTTGTGTAAGTAGTTAGTTGGGAAGATACCAAATAGATGACCATAGCCATCTGAAAACGAGAGTCTTGGTACAAGGACATCTGTAACAGGGGCATCACCCGGAAGATGCATAAATGCTGGAATGAATCCTGCAATTCCAATTAATAGAAATACGATGCCGAGAGTGAAGGCAACAGCACGTTCGCTGCTTACCAATTTTTTGAATAGACCCGAATTTTGCGCTTGCATGTTATGACCTTGCAGAATAATTTAGAGTGCATTTCAAGCAGTAGATCGTGGATAGTTATTTTTGTCCTCTCAACAAGTTTTGGACGAAAAATATTAGCAGATCTGCTACTTACCTTTAGTTCCTATTCAAGAAGAATTTAAGCGAAAAAAATCTGCCAAAAGGCATTACTTACTTCGGCGGAAATCTCGCCCTTAATAGGGGGATAAACCGTTCTCTAAATTAGTCCTTTAGACTGAAGAATTAGAGATAATAGGAATATCTGAAAGAGCAAAGCATAAGTATGAGAATTCAGTCTTCCGTGCTGGTTCATTTGGGGTTTGGCAAATATGTGCGTTCTGACCAAGTGACTGCCGTTGTTCCCATTGAAGAGGAGCGGGGTCCGGGTCGTCGAACATTTATTCATCTAGAAGGTCAAAGCGATCCGCTCGTGGCCTCTCGTGCTGAGGATTCGATCGTGCGTGATTTAGTTCAAGAGCCGCGAGAGGTGACACAAGCTCGGCAGCAGCAAGAAGTTTTGCATGATCTGCTATCTGATTTGCAAAACTTGAATGGTACAGTTCGTCGCTTTACGCGTGACGAAGGTGGATTAGATCTCGATCGATTAGAGCGTCGAATTCGAGACATTATTGAAGAATAGGTTATTCAACCGTTTAAGTTCTAGCAGTGTTGCTAGAACTTTTTTATTTTGTTCATTACTAAAGTATTCAATCTTAAGTTGACATGTTGGTTGTTCAAGTATGGATTTGCTAATTGTTCAGAAATCTTATCTAGTAAGTTGGACATTGAGTAATCGCTGGGTTGATCACCTCAATTGTTGAAAGAACTGTGCAACTTAGAAGGGCATTGGGTACGATTAAGGCGATTTACTTCCGAGACTCCGACACCCTATTTGAATCCCATTATGGAAATTCAGATTCAGACCTTTACGGTACATAAGCGTTTTGCGCTTACGATTAGCCGAGGCACAACGGCGCAAACGACGAATGTTTGGATCAGAATTGAGCATGATGGGGTAGAAGGATGGGGAGAAGCGTCACCATTTTCGATCGGAGAAAACCCGCAAACGACTGAAGCGATCGCACGCTCTCTTCAAGCGATCGCACCCCTGCTAAAATCGCTCAGTCCGCTCGAACGTCAGCGCATTGAACAGCTTCTCCACCAAGCAAACGTTCCATCTGCTGCCCGCGCTGCTTTGGATATCGCTTTGTACGATTGGCTGGGTAAATATGTTGGGCTTCCCCTCTGGCAACTGTGGGGACTGGATCGCGATCGCATTGTGCCAACCTCGGTGACGATAGGCATCAGCACGCCAGAAGCGGCAAAACAACGAGTCTTAGATTGGCTCGGCAAAGGAACAGTAGAATCGCCGTGGCGGGACATTCAGGCGCTAAAAGTTAAATTAGGGAGTTCTGAAGGAATCGCCGCCGATCAAGCGATGTTTGAAGCGGTGCAAGAGGCTGCGCCTCAGATTGCTCAGATTAGCGTTGATGCAAATGGCGGATGGGATGTGGAATCGGCGCTGAAAATGTCGCATTGGCTATGCGATCGCGGCGTTACGTACATCGAGCAACCCTTAGCGAAAGGGCGAGAATCCGAGTTACCCAAACTCTTTTACCTTTCACCGTTGCCAATCTTTGTAGATGAGAGTTGTTTTACGAGTCGAGATATTCCAATGCTGAGCGATCGCGTTCATGGCATTAATATCAAGCTGATGAAATCAGGTGGCATATCAGAAGCGTTGCGAATGATTCATGTTGCAAAAGCACATGATCTTAAAGTAATGTTTGGTTGCTATTCCGATAGTGCATTATCAAATACAGCATTAGCACAGCTATCACCATTAGCAGATCATTTAGATTTAGATAGTCATTTGAATTTGTTGGATGACCCATTCATCGGCGCATCATTCGAGAATGGTAGAGTTGTTCCAAATGACCAATCAGGATTGGGAGTTCGACTACGGTAATTGTGTAACTATCTTGTATTTGACTCAACCTTCTAAACATCTCTCTTCAACTGCCCAAATGCTGCGAATACAGCCTCTGGAATCCCTCTTGGACGCATAGTTGACGTTTCTACCCAAACCCAGACAGCTTGCGCCTTCAGGACTAAACTCTCTTCGCCTTGCTTACGAATCTCATAGTGCCGCACGGCGCGAGTTCCTTTCATTGTTTCCGCCCAGGTTTTAATTTCAAGCAGATCGCCTGCGATCGCAGAACTCAAATATTCAATTTCTAATTTTCGGACAACAAACGCGCCGCCTAATTCACGAAATCGATCGAGGGTTAATCCTAAATACTCGCAATGCTCAATCGCAGCTTGTTCTAAATAGTGTTGATAAATTGCATTATTCACATGTCCTAATGTATCCATTTCATAATGTCGAACTCGCAATTTAGTGATAAACGCATCCATTGTACTAACTTAGTTCCTGAGCGAGAGGACGGCGAGGCTGATGTTTCTCTTTTGCTGTTGCTTTTGAAAACAATTTTCCGGCTTCTTTCAGGTCTACATTTCCGCCACTAATAATCACGCCAATCTTCGCACTTGGAACTGACACAATTCCTTCAAGTAAAGCAGTTGCAGCTAACGCTCCGGTCGGCTCGACTACGATTTTAAGCCGCTCCCATAGAAAGAACATCGATCGCACGATCGCGGCATCTGAAACCGTTACCATGTCATCCACATATTTTAGAATCAGCGGAAAAGTGAGTTGACCCAGCGATCGCGACCTTGCCCCGTCCGCGATCGTCGTCGGATTCTCCACTGTTTGTAATGTTCCAGTGTTAAACGATCGAGTCGCATCATCAGCGCGTTTCGGTTCAACTCCAATCACTTCGCAGTTGGGAGAGAGAGATTTAGCAGCGATCGCGCTCCCCGAAATCAATCCGCCACCCCCAACACACACCAGCAACATATCCAATTCACCGACTTCTTCGATCAATTCTTTGGCGGCGGTTCCTTGCCCTGCGATCACAGGCGCATAGTCAAACGGTGGAATCAGGGTGAGTTGACGCTCTGCCAGGATTGTCTGCGCTACGTCTTCACGTTTTTGAGTGGTGCGATCGTAGAACACAATCGTTGCCCCGTATTCTTTTGTTGCGGTTTGCTTCACCGTAGGCGCATCGCTTGGCATGACGATCGTGACCGGAGCATGCAGAATTTGACCTGCTAACGCCAACGCCTGAGCATGATTGCCCGACGAGTAGGCTATAACGCCTTGCTTGCGTTGTTCCTCAGATAGCTGAGCCAACGCATTGTAAGCCCCCCGAAACTTAAACGACCCCGACCGCTGAAAGTTCTCACACTTGAAAAAGACTTCTGCCCCAGCTCGCCGATTCACTGTGGCTGAGGTCAAAACCGGAGTGCGATGAGCAATGCCAGAGATGCGATCGCTAGCAGCAGCAATATCTGTAAACGAGATAGACATATATGAGTAGTGCAGACTGCTTATCTAGTCTAATCCTGCTGAATAACTTCCCATGGCTTCAACCACGGAAAGGCTTGATTATTAGGACTACTCGTTTTTGCAAAAAACCAATCCATTTACTACCAAATCCGTTGCCACTAATCACTACACCGCTCCAAGCAAACTAGCTAACAGGGCTTTCTGAGCGTGCATCCGATTTTCAGCCTGATCCCAAACTTTAGAATGAGAACCTTCCATCACCTCATTCGTAATCTCCTCGCCTCGGTGCGCGGGGAGACAGTGAAGCACGATCGCATCCTTGTCTGCGTGACCGAGCAAGTCGTCATTGATCTGATAGGGCTGAAACACTGGAATCCGCGATTCTGCCAAGTCTTCTTGTCCCATGCTTGCCCAAACATCGGTGTAGAGAACGTGTGACCCTGTTATGGCTTCAATCGGATCACTTGTGAGCAGAATGTCAGAGTTGCCGTTTGCAATTTCACGGGCTTGCTCTACGATCGCGCTGTCACACTGAAACCCTTCAGGAGCTGCAATCCGAACGTTCATGCCAACTAAAGCACAGCCCAACAAGAGCGAATGCGCCACGTTGTTTCCGTCTCCTAAATAGGTCAACGTTAATCCCGACAATCCTCCAAAGGTTTCCTGAATCGTTTGCAAGTCCGCCAAAATCTGACAGGGATGCTCTAGATCGGTCAGTGCGTTGATCACCGGAATCTGAGCATAATCGGCAAACACCTTCAAATCCTGCTGATCGAAGGTACGAATCGCGAGGACATCAAGGTAGCGATCGAGGACGCGAGCAGTATCGACGAGTGGTTCTCCGCGACTAACCTGCGTTGCATGAAGCGGCAAATCGAGAACCTGTCCGCCTAAGTGATACATTGCCGTCGAGAAGCTAACGCGGGTACGGGTAGACGCCTTGTAGAACAGTAGCCCTAGCACTGGCACATGTCCATCGACTTCCGCTCGTGGGCGAATCTTTCCCGCCTTGAGTTGCGCAGCAAGATCGAGCAAGTCTTTCATCTCATTGGCGCTGAGATCTGCCAAGCTCAATAAATCCCGTCCTTTCAGTCCTCCCATTCCGCAGTAGCTCCCTCAGTAAATAGCTGGAACGAAAATCGCTCCTCTGCCCAAAACCGGGTGCTGGAGGAGCGCATCTTAAAACCCTACCAAATCTACCGCAGATAGCCTAGAGGAAATGTCAAGGAAGCTTGGAGTTCACTGACTGAATAGCAGATTGGATGGCAGTTGCGATCGCACCGCTCGGCATGGCGCTAATAATCTGCGGCTCGTGCTGAGTCAAAAACTGTTTGAATGCTTGATCGTTTTCGGCTTCAGCGACAATCAACTGCTGAATAAATTCAAGCTGAGTTCCAGATGTGGTTGCCACCTTTTGCTCACTTAGTTGCATAAATAAACTTTGGAGAATTGGGATGACTTGACTCGGATCAGCACTATTTGTAATGAGGCTACGAACTTGGTCGGCGGCTTCGTGATATTCGATTTGCCCAGAGCCAGCGAGATTTTTAATGGTGCTGCCTGTGATGAAGAAACTGTTGCCGAGCGGTTGTTCGCTGAAGTTGGTCAACGCTTCAGCTTGCTTGTCTACAATTCCCAGCAACTGATTAATCTGTCTATCTTTTGACTCCATCAAGGCTCGAAGGTCGTCATAAGTGCTATGCACTTGTTGTTCAACGAGTTGCTTAGAGACTCCTTCTCCGTGAGTCACTTTCACAATCCAGTAATCGCCTCGCTGTTCAATTCCCTTCAGTTCTAGCCCCATTCCATCATCTTCAATTCGGAACTTCTCAAAGGTGAAGCTTAAGGCACGCCAATCAATCTGATCTTGAAATACAAGCTCAACCGCATTGGTTAACTTTTGAAACAAAGATTCAAATTCACTGGGTTTGAAATTGCGATCGCTAGGATATCGATCGCTAAGTCGATTGTCATGAAATTCTCGGTAAACATAGTCACACTGAACGCCTGAAAAGTTCGTCTCGCTGTTGACACTCCAATCTTGAATACAAATTCCGGTCAAATTTGCTGTGCTAAAATCTACACCAGTGACCTGCGATCGTAGTAGAATACTGTCACGTAAATCTGCTCCGCTCAAGTTCGCTCCATTCAGATTGGCTTGCGTTAGATCGAATCGTTGCATCAGTGCATCTTTTAAGTATGCTCCCTGTAAGTTCACATGGCTGAAATCGGTTTCATCGCTGTAGCCACGTGTCAACAACTGCTGAACCTTTAGTTGATCGAGATCCAAATAGCGATTGTCGACTCTTGCTCTTTCTAAACCTGTTACGCCTTTTAAGCAGGTTCTGTAGATTTTGCGTGCGCGAAAATCAACGTTGGCAAGTTTGGCGTTCGTTAGATCAAGGTTACTGAGATCCAAATTGTAGAAAGAGGTGCTTTTTAGAGTGCTAAAGTTAATTGCCCAATCTCTTAGAAAGTCAAAGTTCTTTTTTGGCTTGCCGTTTCTATCGAGCGTGCCCAAACACAACTGTGCAGTTATTAAACCGAATAAACAACCAATCACCAGTCGGGTCTCTACGGAATAAAGGGGTGCAATTATAGATTTGGCGGGAGTAATGCTAGTCAACCAAGAAACTAAAATGGACAGAGTAATGATTAAAATACTTTGAATTGTCCTGATGGTTTTATGTTGACTCGGTGCAAACAGGACAACGCAAAGCGATGAAGAAAAACTACCCATCATAAAAGTCAAGGCGTATGTACACAAGAAGAGAAAGGGAACAAGCAAAGATATCGTAAAAAAGTTTGTGTTCCTGAGGGCTAACGTTGCAGTTATAGAAATTGCAGCGTCTGCTAGAATAGCTTTCCACAAACTACTAGGCAACCCATTACACTTCACATCAAATATCCAAATACTGGTTGAAACAATAATGCAAGTTACTAGCCAAATGCCATTTTCAGCTTGCTCAGAATAAAAGAGAGCTAGAGCAGCTAGGTAGCTTAAGAGTCCAGAGACTAGACCGACACAAACAGTTAGACCTAGGCAAAAAATTAGGAGAAACGTACGAAGGATCATAGTTTGCCCGCAGATTAACCCGCGTAAATCGCGCTTCAGTAGCTCTGGTGAAAAATTTTTACCCTGTACACTTTGGTCACTTCTATTCATCAGTTCAAGAATGTTGAAAAGCTCAATTTCTATCTAACAATCAAGAGGTCGCTGAGAATGAAATCTTACTGCATATTTACCAACCGTGATCCGGACAGGTCCGAAGAGATCACTAAAATTATTTGTGGTAGAGCACCTGATTCTGAGTTCTGTAAGATTGCAACGAATATTCCTGAAGCTACTGGTATTGAAGAACTCTCAGAAGAAATTAAGCCAATTGGCAATGAGGACTTAACAGACATCCTTAGGGCAAGGTTAGATAGGTTAAAGAAAAATCGCTCCTCGTTCAATCTAGTGGTAGGTGAATCAGATTATCTGTCATCAGCGTTTCTAGAACGAGGTTTAAGAAGTAGCACTTCTGTGTGCTTACTGCAACGAGGTTACTGGCTAGAAACATTAATTGAGAAAATAAAAGATTCTTCTGTAAAGAGAAGGCAAGAGGTTCTGCGTCGCTTATCTGAAAAACTCGGTCTTCTATCTGTCAAATTTCCAGGCGGAGATGCTGACATTTGGCAGAAGTACGATCGTGTCTCTCAAGCCCTAGAAGATGAAGTGATTAAAAAAAGCCTAGAGCAGTTCAGAGAACGCCTGAGTGCTCTATCTGATGAAGATAAACGTCGCGAAGGTACCATCTTTATTCCGTATGCCACAGGATTTTTAGTTGGCAAAGCACATTTATTGACAAACTTTCACGTTTTTAACGATCGTAAGAAAGATGAAATTAAGGACTTCATTGCACAGTTTCGGTACGAACAGAACGCTTTAGGACAGAACGTTAAAGCGATCAATTATCAACTGGATCCAGACTCTCTCTGTATTAGTGATGAAGAACTTGACTATACGCTTGTTGGAGTTAAAGCCCTAGACAACGCTCAAAGTATGGGACTTGTCTCTCCCGAAGCAGGTACGAATTTTGGCTGGATGCCGCTCTTAGCTGATCCAAACTTAGTTGCACCACCATTCAAGCGGCGGCAAGCAAGAATTCTTGCAAAGCGATCTAGAGAAATTGAGCTTGAGAGCCTTCCTAATGGAGACCTAGCTGGTGAACCTGTCTTTATTGTCCAGCATCCGCAAGGTGGGCAAAAGAAGATTGTACTTTTCAACAATCGGGTTCAAAATGTCTCTCAAAACTTTTTACAATATGAAGCAGATGCAGACTTCGGCTCATCGGGTAGTCCAATCCTGAATGCTCGATGGCAATTAGTTGGTTTACATCATGCAGCTTTAGTCAAATGGCGAGAAGACGACATAGAGGTTGAAGGCAATTTAGGAATTCGTACCTGCGCTATTGTAAAGCACTTAGAAGCTAATCGCGGTCAACCTGGAATTGCAGATTACTTAGATAATGAAAGGTATGTTGTGCGACCAGGAGAGCAACCTTTTAAGGGAACAATTTACACTTTAATAGGCTACCAGCGCGGTGACGCTCCCACACCAGAACACGCAACTCAAGAAGTTGAGATTGCAAAAACTATATTAGGCAACATTGGTAAGTTCTCAACGCCAAGCTTTGAAATACAAGATGTTTTGCAAGCCTGTTCTAAGTATGATGCTGGAGTTGATTATATCAACCAGCAGAGCAGCGAAATTGGAGATGTTTCAATCGAGCTTCGTGTCAGCTTTGACCCAAATTCATCTGAGATAGGAACCAAAGCAACGCTTTATTATTCAGCACAGCGATTGGAGGATCACAAAACCTATGCAGAAATTGTTTTACAGGGACTCCTAAGCGAAGATTCCCGAATCCCAAACACTGTACAATCAACCAGTGCTGCACCAGAAATTGATCTGCAATTTTGTGAAAACGTTAAGATGCCATCTATAGTGCTCACTCTGAACTTCTTAGGGATGGATTACGAGGCGGTGAAAAAGCAAGTGAGCGGTGGTTCATTTGCTGAGCAGAAAGCAGCTTTTGGTCAAGGCATCTGGAAGGGCTTAGAAAGTTGGGTTAGAGTTCTTAGCCCAATTGGTTTTCAGAATCTAGATTGAACAGATTCAAATCACAATTCATGCATCTAATCTTGTGATCATCACTGGTGTAATATGCTCTGGAATGCCTGCCATCTGAATTGCAGTACACCCTAATTTATAGGCAAACTCGATCGATTGTCCCGCTCCCAACGCATCATAAAACCCGATAGCAAACTCAATAGCCGCCCGATCACTAATCGCTCGATCCATGCCAATCACATAGGGAATATGCTGCGCGATCGCATCTGCCTGCCGCTCCGAATAGCAAGCATTCAACACCACACATTCCACGTGTTCCTTAAATAGTTCAAACAGCCCAGCGAGCGCTTCTGTACTCATCAGTTTTGCTCGCCCCGTTTGGTCTTCCAGAAATAATCCTGCTTCCCCAACCTCCTCTCCTGCACTATTGAGCGGCACTAGTTTTCGCGTAGATGACTCTTGGGCTGAAGCCCCTGAATTGCCGACGCCATGCCCAGAGAAATGAACAATTTGCGGCTTCAACTCTAATATCGCTCGTTGGAGATCTCTTGGACGCACAGCCCACTGTTGTTTTAGCGTAAAGCGATCGCGTTGCTTAGCACGTTGCAATCCCGCCTCAATCTCTCGCACTTCTTCGTCTAAGCGCAATTGTTGAGTTGAAATCGGATTGGCAGCCAAGAAGAGAATAACTTTTTCTGCTGACGTTGCTGGGGGCTCGGTTGAGGGTGAGTTGTAATAGATCGAACCTGAACCCGCCAGATTTTCGATTGAACTATTTGATATGTTAAACGAATTTTGCGCTGAACTCGATTCAGTCATGGCGATTTGGGTAGAAGCCTATGGCACATAATGACTCAAATTAATTTGACCAAACTAAAATTTTAAGGAAAATTGAAGTTTCTTCGAGTTCTGATGCTCAAACACATCAAGGCCGGTAGATACTAAGCACATAAACTTTAAGACAAGTTAAATAGTGTTCGTTAAAGCGAATTCTCGTCCTAGAATCTACCTACGCTTTGATCAAGTTTGATTGACAACCAAAGATATGTTTGAAACGGATTTCTTGCGTGTAGAATTCGTTCGCGATCGCGTTGTCATTTTTACAGATTTTGACCAATTCAAATTGTACTGAGTGAGTTCCGTATGTCACGATCGCTTGAGATCTACAGCAATGGTCAAATTGTTGAACGAGACGATGATCAACCCATCAAAATTATTGAAACCGAAGGAGAGATAAAGCAACTCCTTCAGGCTTTGAAATTTAGCCGCGCTACCACTTTTACAATTTCATCTGATCCCTCGCCTCCTGAGATCGATATTCCTGAGCCGCGAGGCGGACGCCGCATCAATGCAGAGGGATTAAAGCTGCTCACCACCTTTGAAGGGTGCGAATTACACGCCTATGATGACGGTGTCGGCGTGTGGACGATCGGATATGGGCACACAAGCGGTGTTGCGCCCGGAATGACGATTACCCAAGCCCAGGCAGAAGCATTCTTGCAAGACGACCTGGAGATCTTTGAATCCGCCGTCCAAGATGCTGTTAGCGTTTCCATCACCGATGCTCAATTTTCAGCATTGGTGTGCTTCTGCTACAACGTCGGTGCTGGACTCGATGGGTTTGGAGGATCAACGCTATTACGCTTACTCAACGAAGGAAATTATGAGGGAGCCGCCGAGCAGTTCTTGCGCTGGAACAAGGCGGGAGGACAGCCTCTACTCGGATTGACAAGACGCCGCAAAGCGGAGCAGGCATTATTTCTAGAGCAAGCTTGGCAACCGTTTTTGACCTTCGAGGAGGGAAAGGTTCGAGTGTTGAAGCTCGACAATCCGCTGATGCGGGGCGAAGACGTTCGGCAAGTGCAGACGGCGTTAAAAAAAGTTGGATTTAGTGTAGATGCCGATGGCGTCTTTGGAAACGGTACTGATCAGGCCGTGCGGCAATTTCAGCAGCAGAAAGGATTGATAGCAGATGGAGTTGTTGGGGCTGAAACTCGACATCGATTGAATGTGTAAATTCATCTGCAACGTATTTGTTAATCGCAACGTAAACATTAGAGGTGCTAGAAAATGACACTTGACGCATCGCAATCTACAACAGACATTATCATTGAGTCTTGCTCACACATCAACGAGCAGGACGCGATCGACGTTAGAGGCAGTTTTCACGGGTTGCTAAGAGATGCCCCTATGACTTCCACGGCTGTTGTCAATGCCTTGTCGCAACAACTGATTTATCAGTTGCAACTCGGGCTACCAAATGCATTTATCAGCTTTGATGATCTAAATGTCGATTTATCAGACGCTGCCTTTCCGTTCTTACAGGCCCAAGCCAAGCAAGCCCTACAACGCGCTATTAGCGATCGCGGCGTTCCTCTGTTGGTCAATTCAGCATATCGGACGATCGCTCAGCAAATGCTGCTCTACAACGATCGGTTTAATAACTCTAATCCCGTCGCGCCGCCTGGACGCAGCAATCACCAAACTGGGTTAGCGATCGACATTGAAGATCCGCGAGGGTGGGAACCATTTTTAGTCCGCCACGGCTGGGAACCGTTACCTGGAGATCCGCCCCATTTTGACTTTGCGGGCGGCGGAACGGATATTCGGAGTAAGGCAATTTTGGCGTTCCAGCAGCTTTGGAACAAAAACCATCCCGATCAGCGGATTGCTGAAGATGGCATCTTTAGTGAAGGCGGAGAAACTGAAGATGCCTTAAACCGCTCTCCTGCAATGGGGTTTGAGAAAGCGCCTTGGGAAGCTAAGCCCAGACTGTTGAGGCTCTGCATACCCCGCATGGAAGGCTCAGATGTCCTCAAATTTCAGCAAGCGTTGCAGAAAGCTGGGATTGCCATATCTCCTGATGGTGAATTTGGACCTGCGACCGATAAGGCAGCAAAAGAATTTCAGCAAAAGAAGGGACTGGTTGCAGATGGCATCATTGGTGATAAAACTCGTGCAATGATGGCGTGATCGCGATTGTGATCACGGTGTGAATTATTTATTACGCTGATTGAATCAAGCAGGATCATCTGTTTAGATTCAATCAGCGATACGTCTGTGTATAGCAATGTTAATCATGAGTGAACAAGCGCTGAAGTTGTATGCCCTGCTAATTGGAATTGATGGCTACAAGCCCAATCCGATTTTCAAACATCTCAAAGGAGCCGTCCGCGATATTAATTTAGTGGCAGATTTCTTGCAAAAGAGTTTGCACTTGAACCCAGACCATCTCTACAAGTTGACCTCTCCAAATCCTGCTCTTGGCGTTGCTTCTAATGATCCGCTTCCCACTTACGAGAACATTGTTAACACGTTTGAGAAGCTCACCGCGATCGCACAACCCAACGATCAGGTTTACATTCACTATTCCGGTCATGGCGCACAGATTGCGACGATCTACCCAGAACTAAAAGGACAAGGACAATACGATGAAGGAATCGCGCCAACCGATTTAGGTATGGAGGGGCGTTATCTGCGCGATGTAGAGCTAGCCACCCTACTAAAGCGAATGACCGACAAAGGATTAGTCGTAACAGTTGTGTTTGACTGCTGTAATTCTGGAGGCGCAACGCGAGGAGATTGCGAAATTCGAGGGGCTGAATCTCCTGATACGACGCCGCGATCGCAAGACAGTCTAGTGGCTTCCCGCGAAGACCTGATGCAGACGTGGCGATCGCTGACGGATGGAACTCAAACCAACACCTTACTGCCTCAATCGCGCGACTATGTGTTTCTCGCAGCTTGCCGTCCTTCTGAGTTCGCCTACGAGTATGCGGTGAATCGACAAGAGCGGCATGGTGCATTGACCTACTGGATGGTTGATACGTTGAGCAACACTCCAACTGGAATGACCTATCGATCGCTCTACAATCGCATCAACGCCAAAATTCAAAGCCAATTTTTGCAGCGACAACTCCCGATGCTGATGGGAGATAGCAACCGCCAGGTTTTCGGGCTGGATCAGTTGCCGGGTCGTTATGCGGTAACGGTACTAGATGCTGATGCGGCTAAAAATCAAGTCCGTCTCAGTGCGGGCTTAGCCCAAGGTTTGAGCCGAGGTACACAGTTTGCGGTCTATGGGTTAGGAACAACAGAGTTTAGCAATCAGAATCAAATTGCTTTAGTAGAAGTGTCGCTCGTGCGATCGTCGGATGCGTTTGCACAGCTTGTGATGTCAGAAGACGGAGGAACGGGACAGCCGATTTCAAGTATCGAACCAGGCGCACCCGCTATTATGGTCTCTGCACCCGTTGAGTTAGTGCGGAAAGTGCGACTATTTGAAAAAACAGTGGGAGACGGAGAAGCAGAACTTCCGGCAGAATTAGCGGGTCAACAGCGATCGCACCTCGATGCTATTCGTCAAGCAATGCAAAAGAACGGATGGGTGAATGAGTTAGCACCTGAAGAAACCGAAGAAGCGCATTATCAAGTGGCGATTGCTGCGCAAGCTTCCGAAGGAATCGCGCCGGGTGGAACCTACGAAATTTGCGCCGTAGGACGCCCGATCGAAAATCTCCGACCACCGCTCAACGTCAATGACGCTGCATCGGCTGAGGGCGTTGTGAAGCGACTCGTTCATCTAGCAAAATATGAAGCAGTCAAAGCTTTAGATAATCCTCGCTCCAATCTTGCAAATTATCTAGAAGTGGAACTGCTGAGGCAAAACGGCTGGCAACCAGGAATGCAAATCGAAGCTATACCTTTTGATGATCCCAGTAACATCACGGTACAGGAAGGAGAATATGTGTTCTTACGAATCAAGAATATCTACCAAAAACCACTTAATGTAGCGATTCTAGATTTAGAACCGACGTGGGAGATTTCACAGATTCCAGTAATCGGTTTAGAATCATCGATGTATTCGTTTCAGCGTAATGAGGAGCAAATACTTCCATTAGGCTTACAGTTGCCACAGATGGCAGGATATGAGCAGGCAACGGAGATTGTTAAGGTATTTGCAACGCTGGGATCTGCGGATTTTGACTGGCTAACGCTGCCCTCGTTGGATGAAGTCATTGCACCACGGGGAGCTACACGCGGCATAAAGAGTGCGCTAGGAAATCTACTCGAAGCGATCGGAGGAGATGCAGATAGTAAACCTGCGATGACACGGGCCGCCGTGCGAGTGTCTGATCCCAATCAGGAATGGGTGACAAAGCAGGTGGTGGTGACGGTAACGAGATAAACTTTCGACAGCTAATCACGCTGATACAAACTAACATTGGTTGTTACCAATCGACTGGGATTGCAAGAGAGATACAGATGATTGAGCACATTCAAGCAATAGAACCTTTAGCCCGGAAGCTAACTCCAATTGATGTAGAGATTGAGGTAGAACCTGCATCTATTCAACAAGGGCGATCGCTGGTTGTGACGATTGGCATTAACAATTATGTTCACTGGCAGAAACTCAAGAATGCGGTTCAGGATGCAATCGGTTTTCAGCAAACCCTGATCGATAAGCTGGGATTTCTAGCTCCAATTCCGCCGCTGTTGGATGCGAATGCTACAAAAGATGCGATTGAATTGCTAGTTGATCAACTCCGAGCGATTTTGCAAGAAGATGATCGTCTAGTGTTATTTTTTGCGGGTCATGGACATACTCGCATCGACAAGATTGGAGATAAAACCGTCGGCGAAACTGGCTTTGTTGTTCCGGTAGAGGCACGATGCTCTGAAGGCTATTGGAGCGATTACGTTGAAATTGATTCATCTCTAAAATCGATCGCTAAACTTCCAGCCAAACACATTCTTGTCATCCTTGATTCTTGTCATAGCGGATTTGCCTTGGGCGGGTCAGTGCAAAATTTTCGAGATGCAATTCGCTACAAAGAAGACCTCAGTAGCCGGACAAGTCGCAAGGTCATCACTTCTGCACAGCGAGAACAAGCTGCACTCGATGGCGGACCTGTCTCAGGTCATTCGTTATTTACTGGAACGCTGATTCAGGGTCTTGAGTGGGGCGCTTCAGATTTGGATGGAAATGGACTGATTACCTCTTCAGAACTGGGTTTATTTATTCAGCAGAAAGTCGGTCAAGCCTCTAATTCCGCGCAAACGCCAGATTTTGGTGCATTCTACCTCGACGATCGCGGGGAGCTGGTAATCTCACTGCGAAATCAAAGCTTTGATGCACTCAAGGCTCGCGCTTTCTCTGCTTTACAAACTGGGCAATTCTCCCGCTTCAAAGAGTTTGCTGGACAAGTCATTTCCTTAAACCCATCGAGTTCTGAAGCACTCTATTTGGAGTATCGGCTAGGGCTGTTGACAAGAGACTTCAACCGAGTCCCTGCCGCGATCGCTCAGCTTTTAACAATTGATCCGACTGCATCACAAATTCCACTTTCTAGTAATGACCTTCTGAAGCTTCAATTTCGGCTTCCCGGCTGGACACCTGTGCTATCGCTGGATGAGTCCGAATTTCCGGTTGAAATAATGGTGCTTACGGGTCAAGATAAAGACCAACTTCAAGTGGCTGAAATTCGAGCGTTAGGTGAAACACAGGGCTATCTAGTTGATCCAGGAGCCTACTGTCAGTTCAGCATTGAGAATCCAATTCAAGAGCCAGTTCACGTTTATGTGGTTGGATTTGATGAAGAAGGTCGATTTCAATTAGAGACCCTTTGGAGCGATGAGGAGGTAGTCTTCAATGGCTTGATGCCTGGAGAGACAAAGCAGAGCTACTTATTTGCCCCCAAAGGGAAATCTGGCATTCGTGAAGTGCGCTTCTTCTCATCGCCCAAACGACTTCGCTTTTTTCTATTTCCTGCCTCTCCTGATGCGTATGGCGCTCAAGTTGACATGATCGATAGCGAGGATTTGAAAGGAATAAAGGTGAAAACAATTCGCTACAGCCTGATAAATGAGCTGATGTAGGAGTAGAGAGTTGTGTATCGGCGAATGGGTCAAGAGATCGCAGCAATCTCTCATTAATCTGCGATTTCTTTGAAGTTGCGCTTTACGCTAATCGCACCTCAACTCACAACGTCATCAACTGATTTGGAGTCAGCAGAACAAGCGGTAATTCCTCATCCTCTAATATTGCAGTCGAATCTTCAGCCGGACCTCTCAGATCAATGTCTTGGTTGGTATTAGGATTCAATCGAAATCGAGGAACACCATTCACAATTTCTACCCAAATCGGACAGGCTTTGAATCCAAAACCGAGGGGTTGTCCGCCCTTACACGAAATTTTCAAATCATCCTTCTTTTCGATCAACAGTTTTGACTCGGCTCCGATAATGCCCTTCAGTGCATCCAATTTAATATCAACGCCTTTATCGCTTTCTCGATATGCTCTAAATCCAAACGAGTTTGACTTAATCACATCGATTAAAATATACCCTTCTCCTTCTTGGTTAAATTGAGTCATAAACTGCTCATCAATAAAGGGGGTTGCTCCTCTCAGAAACTTCGTTACTGAAGCGGGCATCACTGTATCATACTGAACGTTTTCATATTCAAATTCAATCGTAGAACTGTTGTCAAACGCAGCTTCGATTCCCGCACTTTTTCCGCCGATCGCGGATAGCAAGGTCTTCAAAAATGAAATGCCTAGATTACAGCCTTTTCCAGCCTAATGAGGTACAAGCTAGAGTAATGTAAAGTGCCA